>CAYZFV010000210.1:0-3410 GCA_964477765.1 uncultured Candidatus Kuenenia sp. | reverse complement strand
GAGTCCGCAGCCCTCCCAACTTACGAGGATCGTCTCGTCGGGGCCGAAGTTGCGGAGAAACTCGCGATAGGCCTGCGTCACCGGCGACCGCTCGGGCAGCCAGCCGAGCACGCTGTTGTCGCGGCGGTCGTAGGCGTGCCAGGCGCCCCAGCCGACGAGGGGCAGCAGCATCAGGCCGGCCAGTAGCACCCGGGCGGCGGACCGCGGCAGGAAGTCGATGAGCATGAAAACGCTGAGACGCGGCCCGCGGCCACGCTTTTCCGGGGGGAGCCTGAGAGGGTACCCTCCTCGGCGACGCCGCGCCAACGTGACGGCTTCGCTTTGCTGCTGCGAGAACACGGATGCCCACCACTCGTTCGCTTGTGTTTCCAATGTGGACCGGCGTGCGTCTGGTTCCCTGGCTGCGACGGCTGGCCGCCAATCGGTTTCGGGTGTCTCCGTCCCGGATTCCGCGGGCCGCCGCCATCACGCTGGCCAGTGCCGCGGGTGAGGTGTTGGCGCTGGTCCAATGGGCAACCTGGGGCCGGGGCCTGACGGCTGCGCGGATCGAAGCCGATCCGATCGTGATCCTCGGCCACTGGCGGAGCGGCACCACGCTTCTCCATGAACTGCTCGCCTGCGATCCACGGCTCTGCCCGCCAACCACGGCCCAGTGTGCCTGCCCCACCCACTTCGTGCTCTCGGAGCAGTTCGCCCACGACTGGCTCGGCTTTCTCCTGCCCGAGCGACGGCCGATGGATGCCATGCGGATGGGATACGAACGGCCCCAGGAAGACGAGTTGGCGCTGTGCAACCTCGGGCTGCCGAGCCCGTGGTGGATCGTCGCCTTCCCCAACGAGCCGCCCCCCGACCCGGCGTATACCGATCTCGAAGCCCTCAGCCAACCTGAACGGCAGCGGTGGGTGCGAACGTGGACCGATTTTCTGCGGCACATCCAGTTTGAGCACCGGGGGCGGCTGCTGCTGAAGAATCCGCTGCATACCTACCGTGTACCGCTCATCCGTGAGGTGTTTCCCGAGGCCGACTTCATCCACATCGTGCGTGATCCCTATGACCTTGTCCCCTCGTGCCTCCACTTCTGGCGGAGCATGTTCGACCAATACGGCCTCCAGCGGGCCACCGGCGCTCACCTCGAAGACCAGGTGTTTCATTCGATCACCGCCATGGATGCCCGGCTCACGGCCACGTGGCCCACGATCCCCGAGCCGCGGCGGCTGAGGATTCGCTACGAAGATCTGGTGGTGGAACCGATTCGTGTGCTGCGAATGATCTACACGCACTTTGGCTGGCCCGGCGTGGAAGAGGCCGAGGCTGGCTGGAAGACCTATCTGGCTGCGCAACGCACCTACGAGCCGAATCGGCATGCCGTCAATGAACCGCTGCAGAAGCGGATCACGGAGAGCCTCGAGGCGGTGCGGTCGCGGTATGGCTATCCGCCCCGTCCGCCGGCTTGAGCAACGTGCGGAAGGCCCGCCAGCTTGAGTGGGTGCACCTGAAACCGCATTCCGTCGCAAGCCTTCGAGAGGTCATCACCCACGGATATCGCAGGTAGTGGGCGAGGCCGGGCGGGGTCGCGATCCAGGGGAGCCGCAGGGTCCACCAGACACGTGCCAGGGCGTGAACGGCAAAAAATGGGAGCGGAAGGGCCGGAATGCCCATGGCGGCGGCAAGCTGCCGCTGGGTGAGCGTATCTTCCGGGGCGATGTTGAAGGGGCCGCGGCCCCCGGTGGAGAGGATCGCCAGGGTGCCACGGGCCACGTCGTCTTCATGCACAAACTGGAGCGGCGTGTCGCGGCCATCCGGCAGCACGAGGCAGGGCACGGTGAGAAAAATGTCGGTGAGAAAGTTTTTGACCCTGGGGCCGCAGATGATCGCCGGCCGTGTCCACGCCACCGCGATCTGGGGATAGGCCGCGGCGAAGGCGGCCACCTCCTGCTCCACGATGCCCTTGTGTCGCGAGTAGTAGTAGTCGGGGCGCGGTCGCAACGGCGTGGTTTCGTCGCAGACCTCCGGATTGTCGGGCCAGGCGCCGTAGGCGGTGCCGCTGCTGGCCACGAGCAACCGGGCGGCGCCACAGCGAGCGGTTGCTTTCAGCACGGCGCGGGTGCCATCGACATTGATCGACTCCATGGCCCGAAAATCGCGGCCCGGCTGCACGGCGTAGGCCAGATGGATCACGGTGTCGGGCTGAAACCTGGCGAGGGCGGCGGCCGCCTCCGCGGAGCGAATGTCGCCCTGCCAGACGCGGTCGGGACCGGTCGCCGTGGCCGGCTGACGATCCAGCCCGAGCACCGTCGCCCTCGGCAGGCTGCGGTGGATCTCGCGGACCACCGCGCGGCCGTAGACGCCGCTGGAGCCGGTGATCGCGATCCGTGTGAGCGGCGGCATGGTCAGAGGCTCCGGCGCCACGCGGCAAACTCCTCCCGGTGTCGAGGCCATTCACAGAAGAAGAGATGCCCTGCCCGCTCGTACAGCCGCAGCGTCGCCCGCGGGATGGCCCCGGCGATGCGTTCGGTCTCTGCCCGTGGCACGGCGGGATCCTCAGCACCCCCCGCGACCCAGGCCGGCACCTCGATCTCGCCCAGCTGCGGTGTGATATCGAGCGAACACAGCGCGGCCAAGGCCGTCACGAGCGAGTCGGCATCGTGGAGACGGAAGTCGCGGTGCATCCGCGCGACGAGATCAGCCGGAATCCACGCGGCGGCCCGGCGGTCAGCCGCGAGAAAGCCAACGAGGAGCCTGTACCCGCCGGGCCACCTCGCCGCCAACCGTAGCCCACAACGAATCGCCGGCCGGCCCAGCGGCCGCCCGGCCAGCCAGACAAACCACCGCATCATGCCGGCGATGCGTCGTCCGCTGGCAAAGCCGGCCAGGCTGGCCACCGCGGCCACTCGCTGCGGCTGGCGGATCGCGAGGTTGAGCGCGGCGAAGCCCCCCGTCGACCAGCCGGTGGCGATCACCCGACGGCTACCGATGAGCTGCCCGAGGGCGGTCTCGTAGAGGTGGGCGAAGAGGTCTTCGTCGAGGTCGCTGGCCGCACAGGCTGCCGGTAGCCTGCCGGGGTGGTGGCCGGGGAGGCTCAGCGCGATCCACGGCTCGGCCGCGGGGTCGGCAAAGAGTTCCGACGCCAGATCGAGCGACGCCAGGATGCCGTGCAGAAACACGACCGGCGGGCGGTCGTCCCCATCCGGCAGATACACGTCGGCCGCGACGGTATGGCCGTCGACATGCACCCATTCGCGACGGATGGTGGGGGCTGGTTGCAAAAGGGGGACAGACTCCCGTTGAATACCCGCATGATTTCGAAAACCTTCTGGGATGGCAAATCGGTCGTCATCAGCGGCGGGGCGAGCGGCATCGGCCGCGAGATCGCCCGGGCCGCGGCAGCGGCCGGAGCCCGCGTGGGGCTC
>CAYZFV010000209.1:0-6451 GCA_964477765.1 uncultured Candidatus Kuenenia sp. | reverse complement strand
TACGGCCAGGCGGGCCGCTATCTCCACGGCATCGCGCCCGATCTGATTCTCGGCGGCCATTCTTGGGCGATCGAGCATCCCGGGCCGTTGATCGCACGCTCCATGGCCGCCAGCGACGAGCTCCGGGCAGCGCTGGCCGATTTGACGACCGCGAAGGACTATCGCATCTGGTTTGATCCGTATTGGGTGCGGGTGCATCCGTACAGGGTGTCGGTCAGTGCCGGAGGGCGTGCCGAGGCCCGGCTGCTCGTGCGGAATTTCCTGGCCGAGCCGTCGGTGTATGACGTGCGGATCGTGTGCCCGCCGGGGATCAGCGTCGCTCCGGCGGCGGCGACGCTGCGGGTGCCGCCGGGGGAGATGAAGGCGTTGCCGCTCATCTTTTCGGCGGCCCCTGACGCTGCGGCCGGGCTCGCGCTCGCGGCGATCGATATCACGCACGACGGCGTCCGCCGCGGCCAGCTTTTCGACGTGATCAATGGCGTCGCACCCGCGGATTCGGCGGGGGATTGACAATAAAGTGTACGGCTGTATATTTCTAGCGGTTGAGGTTTTGCTCATTGCGCATAGGAGAATCTGCGATGACGACGACAATGGTTCGCGACATGCTCCGTCAGCGGCCGTTTCGACCGTTTCGTGTCGTGATGTCTTCCGGTGAGGCCTACGATGTTCGGCACCCTGAGATGGCGTGGGTGACGAAAAATGATCTGTTCGTGGGCGTCGATGTCGCGGATGACGGCCTCCCTGCGGATGCTCGCATCTGCCCGCTCTTCCACGTGGCCACGGTCGAACCGCTCAATCCCGACGCCCGCGCCGGGTAGGCTGCCGATGGCGTTGGCTGCAGGTCATGGTCAATCGCGTCAATTCTTAGCCGGTCAGACCACCTGCGCGAGCAGGAGCACGCCCGCGAGGCCCACGACCGACACGATCGTCTCCATGACGGTCCAGCTCTTGAGCGTGTCGGCGATGCCCAGCCCGAAATATTCCTTGAACATCCAGAAGGCGGCGTCGTTGACATGCGACCCAAACAGGCTGCCTGAACCGATCGAGAGCACCATCAAGTTTGGGTCGGCCCCGCCGCCGGCCACGATCGGCGTGAGGATGCCGGCGGCGGTGAGCCCGGCGACCGTCGCCGACCCCACGCAGAGCCGAATCGCTACCGTGACGATCCAGGCGAGGATCAGCGGATCGACCGGCAGGCTTTCCAGCATCGTTCCGATCTGTCCGCTCACACCGCTTTGGAGCAGCACCTCCTTGAAGGCCCCCGAGCCGGCGATCACCAGCAGCATCGACGCCACGTCGCCGATGGCGGCAGTAAAGGTCTGCATCACGGCCCCGAGCGACCGGCCCCGAGCCAGGCCGAGCGTGACCGTGGCGACCAACAGCGCCGCGACCATCACCACATCGGGATCGGAGACAAATGCCATCGCGGCGGCAGCCGGTGAATCAGCCGGCACGAACCAGCCCGCTGCGGTGGTGGCGACCAGGAGCACCGCCGGCAGCAGGGCCGTGAGAATACTGACGGCCGTGCCGGGCAGCTCTGACTCAGGCAGGGGCTTGGCCTCCATGCCGGCCAGGGGCTTGGCCGAAATGCCCGCGAGCGTGCGGCCGAAGATCGGCCCCGCCAGCACGAGCGCCGGCACGGCGATCGCGATGCCGTAGAGGAGCGTGAGGCCCATGTCGGCCTGAAACGTGGCGACCAGCGCCGTTGGTGCCGGATGCGGCGGCAGCAGCCCGTGGGCCACGCTCATCGACGCCAGCGCCGGCACGGCCACGATCAACAGCGGCAGCCGATAATGGCCGACCACGGCAAAAATGATCGGCACGAGCAGCACAAAGCCCACTCCATAAAAGAGCGGGATGCCCACGATGAATCCGGTGAGAGCCATCGCCCACGCCGTCCGCTTCTCGCCGAAGGCGGCCACCAGGGTGGTGGCGATCCGCTGGGCCGCGCCGCTCTCCACGACGAGCTTGCCGAGCATCGCGCCGGTGACGATCACCAAGAGCAGCGACCCGAGCATGTCGCCCATCCCCTTCCGGAGGGCGGCGGGAACGGTGGCCAACGGCATGCCTAGCGCTACCGCGGCCCCCGCCGAGACCAGCACAAACGCCAACAACGGGTGGACCCGCGCCCACGCCACGAGGATGACGAGGCAGGCGATCGAAACCACGATGACGACCAGCGGCAGCATGGCACCTGACTCGAGTGCTGGGACAAACAGGAAACGGAGCCGGGATTGTTCAATTGACTACGCGAGGATGCAAGCCGAGGCATGGCAGGAAGGAACGGATCGGGATATGATCCCGCCGACCTCGGACATCCGAGGATCCCGCACGAACCGCCTCGGAGAATCTCCCTGCCATGTCGGCCCATCAAGCCTTTGAAACGCTCGGCCTCGCGCTGCCCCCCGCCCCCAAGCCCGCCGGTGTCTACAAGCCCTGCCTCGTCGATGGACGGCATGTCTACGTGTCGGGCCACGGGCCGGTGCTGCCCGACGGGAGCCTGATCACCGGCCGCATCGGCCTCGACCTCGACAAGGATGCCGGCAAAAACGCCGCCCGCCAGGTGGGGCTCACGATCCTCGCGACGCTCACCGCCAATCTTGGCAGCCTCGACAAAATCAAGCGGGTGATCAAGGTGCTCGGCATGGTCAACGCCACGCCCGAGTTCGGCGACCATCCCTTCGTGATCAACGGCTGCAGTGAGCTTTTTTCAGCCGTGTGGGGTCCGGATCATGGCATCGGCGTCCGCAGCGCCGTGGGGATGGGCTCGCTGCCGGGCAACATCGCCGTCGAGATCGAAGCCCTCTTCGAACTGGCGTAAAAGGGGGCGAGCGTGGCTGACCTCTCGATCACCGCGGCCCTCGGTGCGCAGAAGGCGCTGCCGCTCTTCACCTGCGGCGACGCCGCCACCGGGCTGAAGGTCTTGGCGGCACTCCACGCCGGCGGCATCCGGATCGTGGAGTTCACCAACCGCACTCCGGCGGCGCTCGGCGTGTTTCGGGAACTGGTAGCCGCGTCGGCCGAGCGGCTCCCGGAGATGACGCTCGGAGCCGGCACGATCATCGACCGGTCCCAGGCGGAGGCTTTTCACGACGCCGGGGCGAAATTCATCGTCGCCCCCAATCTCGATGACGACGTGGGCCGGGCCTGTGCCGAGCGGGGTGTGCCATGGTGCCCCGGCACGGGCACCGTGTCGGAGATGATCCGCGCCCATCGCCAGGGGGCCGCCCTCATCAAGGTCTTTCCCGCCGATGCCCTCGGTGGGCCGGCGTTTGTGAAGGACGTGCGGGGGCCCTGCCCGTGGCTGAAGCTGATGCCCTCCGGCGGCGTGACCCTCGACGAGGCCAATCTCAAGGCCTGGTTTGCCGCCGGCGTGCACTGTGTCGGGATGGGCTCCCACCTCATCGACACAGCGACGCTCACCGCCGGCCGGTTTGACGAGCTCACCGAACGCACCCGCCGGCTCGTCGCGATCCTGGCGACCGTGACCGCGGCGTGAGCCGCTGCATCGTGACCGTAGTCGCCGTTACTTCTGGCCCTGGCCCATCTGGAAGGCCGGCTTGCCGTCGAAGTAGTAGAGCCCTTCGGTCTTGATGAACTCGAGGCCCGACTTGTTGACGCGGTCGAGCAGGGCCACCGCATCGGCGTGCGACAGGGTGGTGGTTTCCGGATCGTCGACCATAAACCGGCACCGCCAGTGGTCGCAGAGGAGCGTCTGGGCAAAACCGTCGGGCCAGACCGACATGCCGCGGCTGGAGATCATGCGGAGCTTGAGCGGCCCGTGATCACACGTCGTCATCGCGGCGGCCACCTGCTCCGTGGTGCCGACATGCTCCACGAACACGTCGATGCCGACCAGTTTGCGGGCGACACTCGGCCGCACGTAGGGCGGATTCGTGTTGATCCGGCTCTCCTGCTTGTTGTAGACGACCGCGGGAAGCGTCGCCGGCTTCTGCCCCATCCGGGCCACGACCGCTTGGGCAAACTCCTTCGTGCCCACCCTCTCCTTGCTGATCCCCTCCTTGAAGATGTCGTAGGTGTGGATGCCGTCTTCGATCGTCTTGAGCCATGCGTTGTGGGCCCGCTCGGCCACCTCGACCTGATTGATGTGGAGCAGCATCATCACCGAGCCGAGGAACAGGCCCGATGGGTTGGCGAGGTTTTGCCCGGCCCGACGCGGTGCCGAGCCGTGGATCGCCTCAAACATCGCATGCTCGGGGCCGATGTTGGCCGAGCCGGCGAGCCCCACCGAGCCGGCGATCTGCGCCGCCACGTCGGAGAGGATGTCGCCATACAGATTCGGCATCACCACCACGTCGAAGGCCTCGGGCGTGTCGGCGAGCTTGGCCGCGCCGATATCGACGATCCAGTGCTCGTTTTCAATGGTCGGATACTCGGCCGCGATCTCGTCGAAGATCTTGTGGAAGAGACCGTCGGTGATTTTCATGATGTTGTCTTTGGTGAAGCAGGTCACCTTCTTGCGGCCGTTGGCCTTCGCATATTCGAAGGCGTAGCGGACGATCCGCTCGGTGCCCTGCCGCGTGATCAACTTCAGGCACTGCGTGACGTCGACCGTCTGCTGGTGCTCGATGCCGGCGTAGAGGTCTTCCTCGTTTTCGCGGACGATGACGACGTCCATCTTCGGGTGCTTGGTGCGCACAAACGGGTGGTATGACACACAGGGTCGCACATTGGCATAGAGGCCGAGGGCCTTGCGGGTGGTGACGTTGAGGCTCTTGTAGCCGCCCCCCTGCGGCGTCGTGATCGGGGCCTTGAGAAACACCTTCGTCCGCAGGATCGAGTCGAAGGCATCCTTGGCGATGCCCGCCGAGTTGCCCTTGAGGTATTCCTGCTCGCCGATCGAGATTTCCTCAATGTCGAGCGCGGCGCCGGCCTCCTTCAGAATATGGAGGGTGGCGTCCATGATCTCGGGGCCGATGCCGTCGCCCTTGGCGACGGTGATGCTGGTGGGCTTGGTCATAGGGGTTCGATTGCCGGGCGGGAACGGGGTTGGTTTTGGTCGACGCGGGACGCCAGAATAAGGATTCAGGACCGCATAAAAAAGCCTCACCACAGGAGCAGCGTGATGAAGCGTTTCGACGGCATGCGAGGGCTCACGGCACTGGCGATGGCAGGAGCGATCGTGGCACTGATCGGGGCGACGGCCCACGCCGTGGAGCCGAGCCCGCTGGTGGTGCCCGAGGGGCTCGAGGCGACGCTGTTTGCCGCAGAGCCGCTCCTCTCCAGCCCGTCCGATATCGACGTCGATTCGCGCGGGCGGGTGTGGGTGTGTGAGGTGCTCAACTACCGCGGCAAGAAGGAGACCCGGGCTGAGGGCGACCGGATCCTGGTGCTCGAGGATACCGACGGTGACGGGCGGGCCGACACGCAGACCGTGTTTCATCAGGGACGCGACGTCGATTCTGCTCTCGGCATCTGCGTGATCGGCGAGGGGCCGGGCCGCAAGGTGATCGTGTCGTGCGCCCCCGATGTCTTCATCTTTCACGACGACGACGGCGACCTGAAGGCCGATCGCCGTGAGTCGCTCTTCACGAAGACCGGCCAGCCGCAGCACGACCATTCCGTGCACGCCTTCGTCGTCGGCCCCGACGGCCGCCTCTATTTCAACTTCGGCAACACCGGCAAGGGAGTGCACGATCGCGACGGCAAGCCGGTGATCGATCGGTTTGGCAACGCGGTGCTCGACAACGGCAAGCCCTATCGGCAGGGGATGGTGTTTCGCTGCCGGCCCGACGGCTCCGACTTCGAGGTGCTCGGCCACAACTTCCGCAACAACTATGAGGTGGCGGTCGATTCATTCGGCACGCTCTGGCAGAGCGACAACGACGACGACGGCAACCGCGGCGTGCGGATCAACTGGGTGATGGAGTATGGCAACTACGGCTACAAAAATGAGATCACCGGCGCGAGCTGGCAGGCGGCCCGCACCAACATCGAGCCCGACTCCCCCGAGCGGCATTGGCATCTGAACGATCCGGGCGTGGTGCCCAACCTGCTGCAGACCGGCAATGGCTCGCCCTGCGGCATCTGTGTGTATGAGGGAACGTTGCTGCCGGAGCGGTATCGCGGGGCGTTGCTTCACTGCGATGCCGGGCCCAACGTGGTGCGGTCGTATCACGTCACTCCGGCGGGCGCGGGCTTCATCGCCACGATGGAACCGCTCGCCGACGGGTCGGCCGACAAGTGGTTTCGGCCGTGCGATGTGTGTGTCGCCCCGGACGGCTCGGTGATCGTGGCCGACTGGTACGACCCCGGCGTGGGTGGCCACGGCATGGGCGACACGGAGAGGGGGCGGATCTATCGGATCGCGCCCCAGGGGGCGGCGTGGATCGTGCCGGCGGTCGATCTGAACAGCGTGGCCGGGGCGATCGCCGCCTTGGCCAGCCCCAATCTCTGCACACGGGCGCTGGCGCTCGAGCGGCTCGCGAAG
>CAYZFV010000208.1:0-6690 GCA_964477765.1 uncultured Candidatus Kuenenia sp. | reverse complement strand
CATCTCAGCAGCCGATCGGCTCGTCGTCTTGCGGCCTGCCGATGCCACGATCGTGGACCTCGTCATGCAGCGGGTCGGCGGCAAGGCCAGCCCTGAAATCTCCGCGGGCCTGATCAACGCCCTGGGCCGCTCGTCGGCCGCCGACGCGCCGGCGATGATCCTCGACCGGCTCGCGTCGTTCACGCCGCCCGTGCGCGAAGCCGCCATCCGGACGGTGCTCGCCAATCGCGACTGGGCGGCATTGCTCGTCGATCGGCTCGAACGGAAACAGGTTTCGCTTGGCGACATTCCGATCGCGGATCGGGCGAAGCTCACTGAGCATCCCGACGGCGGGGTTCGCAATCGCGCCAAAAAAGCGATTGCCGCCGGCGGGGGCCTGCCGAACGCAGACCGCCAGAGGGTGATCGACGAGATCCTCCCGGTCGTCACGGCCGGCGGTGATGCGGCCCGTGGCAAGCTCGTGTTAAAGGAGCAGTGCGGCAAGTGCCACATGCATTCCGGTGAGGGAGGCAAAGTCGGCCCCGAACTCACAGGGATGGCCGTCCATCCGGCGCACGAGCTCTTGATCCATATCCTCGATCCCAACCGATCAGTCGAGGGCAACTACCGCGCCTACACCGTCTCGACCGAGGACGGCCGCGTCGTCACCGGCCTGCTCGCGGCAGAGAGCAAGACCGCGATCGAGATCGTCGATGCCGAGGGCAAACGGGTGGCGATCCAGCGGAGTGAGATCGACGTTTTTCAGCCGTCGCCCAATTCACTCATGCCGATCGGCTTCGAGAAGCAGATCACACCGGACGGCTTCGCAGATCTGCTCGCGTTCCTGACGGAGCGGGGAAAGTTCGTGCCGCTCTCACTCGAGAAGGTGGCGACGGCCGTGAGCACGAAGGGGATGTTCACCGATCCGCACATCGCCCATGAACGGCTTGTCTTTGCCGACTGGGGACCCCAGACGGTCCGGGGCGTGCCCTTCTCGCTCGTCGATCCGCAGGGCGACCGCGTGCCCAACGTGGTCATGCTCCACGGCGGACCGAACGGGTCACTTTCGCAGAAGATGCCCAAGAGCGTGTCGCTCTCGATGGGCTCGCCAATCAAAACGCTCCACATCCTCGGTGGCGTCGCCGGCTGGGGCTTTCCGGCGAGCGGCAAGGGCGAAACATCGATGATCGTGCGGCTGGTGTATGCCGACGGCAAGACCGAGGATCACCCGCTCATCAATGGCGAGCACATCGCCGTCTACATCCGCCGGGCTGACGTGCCAGAGAGCGAATTTGCCTTCGACCTCACCGGCCGGCAGCTCCGCTATCTGCGAATCCAGCCCCAGCGGCCCGAGCCGATCGCCTCGATCGACCTCGTGAAAGGGTCGGGCGCCACGGCCCCGATCGTGATGGCCCTCACGGCCGAGATGCCGTGATCCAGGAGGCCACAACGGTGCCTGACACGAATGGCACCGTTTCACCGCCCGGTTACAGCAGCATGAAACACGAGCCGATGGTGGCGGCGATTTTTTTCGGGCAACGGGCTTCCTCGGCGAACACCGGCCAGCGAGACACGGCGGCATTGACCTGTTCGATGATCGGGCTCGTCTCGCGGGGCTTCAGGCCAAACTGGTCGGCGAGCTGCAGGCAGTTGACCCGCAGGGGGCGGCGGCCCTCGCCGAGGACGGTGCTGGAATGCTCGCCACCGGGGCCCGGGGAATAGGTCAGGTCGTACGCGGGGGCGAGAGACCATTCACCGGTCTGGTCATCGAGCGTGAACGCGAAGTTTTTGGCATGGTCGTCGCGGTTGTGGGTTGCCACGTTGAACACCATCAACCGAAAGGCTCGCAGCAGGTCAGTATGGTTGCGGGCAAGGGCCTGCGTGACCTTGAACACGTCGGCGTAGTCGGTCGAGGGAATGCGAAAGTTGGCGTGGATCAAATTGGCGAAGGTGTGCATGTGGATGCGGCGGTTGGCAGCGGACCGATCGAATCGCCGGACTCCGAAAAATCGCCGTGTGCCCCGGCCTCGGCCGACCTCGAATAGCCGGGTCGGTGGCATGTCGATCCCCGCCTCCCTGGCCATCAGGCTGTAGGCATACTCCACGGCACCGGCCTCGTGGCCGTCTGCCCTGGCTGAAAACTTCACGATCCAATGTTCATAGCCGTCGGGGAGGGCATCTTCACCGGAGACGATGCGATCCCCCTGAATGCCCACGAGCACCTTGGGGCGAGCACCGCCCGGCGAGCCGCCAGCCCGCATCAGTTCCGGGAGCACCTCCGTGGCGTCGCCCTCCAGCACCGCCGCGGCGTTGCTGCCGAGGGCATCGAGGTCGAGCGCCTGCGGCTCGCCGCCAGGCTCTTCGTGCGTCGGCGGATGGTAGGTCAGCGCCCCCATCGTCCGTGTACCGAGGTACGCCAGGCGATCGAGCGGTGAGATGGCCTGGGGATCGATGCCGCGACGGCGGAAGTGCCGATCCATCAGCAGCAGGCCCCAGCCGTCCGGCAGGGAATCATCGAAGACTCCGAACAGGGGGCCGAATGCATGGTCGGTGTGCGCGATCAGGCCGGGCTGCGTGCGGAGCTTGAAGGGCGACAGTTCGATGCCGCCCCCGAGGAACGCGGCGTCATATTCGAAGTAGATCCGTCGATCCTGCTCAGCGAGCGTGCCGACGGTCACCGCATCACCTGCCGCCCGGTGCAGCCTGACCGCCAGCTTTCTCATCGCACCCCTCGCTTCCGCTTCGGGATCGAGGGGGTGGTGCGCGCGGCCAGTTCCTCGATGGAAGAGGCGGGCGGAGGGGCGAGGAGGCTGGCGAACTCATCCAGTCGGCCCAGGGCATGGGCCACTTTGAGGAGCAATTCAAGCGACGACTTGCCGGTGGCTTCGAAGCGTCGATAGGAGGCCAGAGTCACGCCGGCGCGGCGGGCAAGCGAGGCCTGGGTCCAGCCCTGCATCAGGCGAACCGCCTTCGCCCGCTGGGCCAACGCCCGAGCCACGTCGGCCGGGCCGATCCAGGGCTCATTCAGGGCAGGCAGGGAAAGCACTCGGGCGTCTCTTAAGTAGTAAAATATTATCTACTGAGATTCAAAACTATATGCATATGCTCATATATTATCACTACTGAAAGTTTCTGTCAAAGGCAGATCCACGACGCCGTGGATCCAAGGCCGTCTCACTCCCGGTCGGACAAGTTCTTCCAATCGAAGGTCGGGGCAGCGACGCGGTCGAATCCGGTGACGTGCGCACGGTCGGTTGCCGCGCGGTCGTGCGGCCGCACGTAGCACCAGGGCTCGGGGCCGAACACCTCCTCGAGGAGCGCCGCCAGCGGCGGGTCGTGCTCCCGCACGGCGGCAGGATCATTCACCTCGCCATGCTCGGGGTCGTTCGTGCGGTTGCACGAGAACCAGCTCTGCACGCCTTCGGCCCAATACTCAGAGGCGTTCGTTCTCGCGTAGGTGCCCTCCCAGCGTCGCTGCTCGCTGGCGGCCCCGAAAGCGGCGTCGAGCCGCTTCTGAAACGTCGGATCGACCTGCGCGAGGCCGATCTCGTGGATCGTGTGGGCGAGTTCGTGAATGAGGATGTTCTCCGTGGCGTAGGGATCGCCGGCGAAGCAGAGGAGATTCTCCTCGCCGCAGCTCGTGGCCGGCCGCTCGAGCGTGGCGCCGAGCCCGCGGGCCCGGCGATCCCAGTAGTCACGCGGCTCGAGGTCGGAGTGTTCCGGCACGTCGGTCGTGAACGGCCGTTACCGTGCAACGGTCTGCAACTGCGACCGCCGAGGCGGCGGCCGCGAGCCAACAAACGCTGATCCTGATCAGGGTTGTCATGCGTGCATCCGGCGCCCGGCACCGTTTTCCGCGGTGCCCACTGTTTTTCTGCGTTCATGTCGGCGGCAGCATCCGGCGCAATTCAACTGCGAGCTTCGTGGCGTCATCCACCACCGTTCGGCCGGTCGTTGCATCCAGAGTGAACGGGGCGGCACACCCCGCTTGCGCCCGGAGCCCGGGGAGCCGGTCGAAGATGCTGCCCCACTGGCGATCGAGGCGGCCGGTCTGGATCAATCGCTCGTGGAGGGCGGAACGCAGCGCTGAATGTCGCTTGAGCGTCAGCCCCTCCTGCAAGAAAATCGCCGAGAGCAGATGAAAGCAGGCGTAATACGCATGGTCTGCTGCAAGTTGCGGAACTCCGGCTTCGAGTTCCCGTTCCGCAGCGGCCAGCCGCACGCGGGCCCGCTCGATCGACCAGGCGATCACGTCGTCGCGGGCTTCTTCCGGGCTCATCGCGTCGACGGCTCCGGTCGCTGCGTGGGCTGAGTATCCGCTGGCAGCGGTACGTCGATGCCATCGGAATCGATCTCATGCCGGATGCCGAGCACTTGATACACACCGTGATACCACTCCTCCGCGCTGAGTCGGAGCGGACTGATGATGCAGTGATGACGATGCTGCACCGGCTGCAGCAGGTCGGTCACCCGAAAGCCTTCGGCCTCGCTCAACGGCCTTGTGGTGAGAATCAGCAGGTCGATATCGCTATCGGAACGATCGTCGCCACGGGCCTTCGAACCATAGAGCACCACCCGCTCTACCGGGAGGTGGTCAGCGAGGACCCGAGCCGCTTCGAGAACGGCCGCTCGGTCTTTGTCGGCCAGCGGCAAGTGAGCAAAGTCGAAACGGCAGGGCATCGTGTTCACCACCGTCGGGGCCAGGGCGTGCTTTCGGTGCCAGGCACCGTCTTCTCCACGGCATGGTACATCGCCGGAATGCCAGCGTCACACAACCGGAGTGACAACGGTGCCTGGCACCGGTTTCACTCGGCCGGGACCACGATGTCGAGCCGCGGGGGGGCAGCGCTGAGATCGGCCGTGAAAGAGTGGGCCGTGAAGAGCGGCTTGGCTTCGAGGTAATCGAAACCCGGGGGCTGCGTGAACCCCGTGACCATCACGATGACGGGCCCTCTCGGTGCGCCGAAATCGGCACGGGTGGCATACGCGCCGTTATTGATCGCACACCGGCACTGCGGGCCGCGGTTACCCTTTGTCGGATCGGGCTCGAACACGACCTCTCCGTAGGGCACCGGGCGGCTCTGGAACGTCACGACGCCATTCACGGCCACGAGCCCCTCGGGCACGCGCCGCCCACAACCGGCCAGGGCCAGCGTGAGGCCTGCAGCGATTCCGGTGGCAGCGAAAATGATTCGGGCGTTCACAGGCCGCTCATGTCCGTTGCTTGGCGGTCGCTCCGCATCCCCAGTTGCCGCATCACCGTGACGTCGAGCTGGTCGGCGGCGAAGACGACTCGGCCGTCGCCGAATCCGAGATGGCACCCGCCCGGATGAAGGCTCGAGAAGCCATTGCCGATGTAGGTGTTGCCGTAGACCTGATACGCGTTGATGCCGTTGACGGCAGCGCCGGCCGTCACGCCAAACATGATGTGGCTGCCGAAGGCCCGGGAGGTACCCGCCCAGGATGGCCATTGGCCCCGGTACCGGCCCTTGTCGGCAGGCCACTGCAGTTCGTGGGCGTCGATGTCGAGTTGGGTGCCCTGGTATCGAGTCTCGGCGACGAGCAGCGTGTTGGAGACGCCATCGCGGCAGCCGCCCGCGGTCACGCGGCCGTTGATCGTGATCAAGCCGTTGTCGAAGAAACTGCGGTCCCGGTAGCCGTTGGCGCGAAACCGCGCGAGGCCGGTGGCCGTCGATTGGCCGGCCGCCGCCACGTCGGGAACCGGCCTATCCGATCCTCCTGACACCGCGACGTAGTTGCTGTTGGGCCAAGTCGGCCGCTGCGTGCTCGGGCAGAGGTAGTCGGGATTGACCGTGTAAGCGGGAGTCACGTTTGGCACCCAGTTCGAACTCGTAGCCGCGACTCCATTGAACGGCCTGCTGAGGTCGAACATGCTGAAGCGGGGCAGATCCCCGAGTTGTGGCAGGATCAGCACCGACCAGGGCGGTCCCTGATCATTTGCCCCGATGCCACTGGTGGTGGTGGTGGTCGAACCGCTGGCCAACCAGGTGGCGAGGTTCTGGCTCGTGAAGGCCGGCGGGAAGGCGGCGTTGGCCGCTTCCCACCCGAGGCATGCCAGCGAGACCTACTTCAGCTTGTTGCCGCAGGCGGCCCGGCGGGGCGATTCGCGAGCGCTTTGCACCGCGGGCAGCAGGAGCGCGACGAGCAGGCCGATGATCGCGATCACGGCGAGTAGTTCGACGAGTGTGAGGCCGCGTCGTGGCCGAGTGGCAATCATGGTGTGGATGGTTTCTCCAAGCCGCAGATTGGTACCGTGCGGCCTGCGGCCAATGCGGTGTGCAGACTGCCAGTCTGCACCTACGTGCGGCGGCGGTAGGCGATCCAGCCGGCGAGGCCGATACCGATACCTGCCAGGGCGATCGCACCCGGCTCGGGCACGATCACGAACTGCGTCACGCTGCCGGTCACTTCACCGCTGCCGAAGTCGGTGGTGCGGCTGACGGTGTTCAGCGCTACGCCGGTGACGCCGGGAAGGCTAGCGAGCGAGGCGTAGTTCACGCCACCAAAGACGGTCGTGCCGTCGTTGTCCTGCACCCAGTAACGGAAGGTGGCGTTTTGCACGTTGGTGAGCAGATCGCCAGCCGACAGGCTGGTGAAGAAGCCCCCCTCGAAGATGTCGCCGCTCGTGATCGAGTTTACGTTGAAATAGACGTCGATGGCGTTCGCGGTCGTCAGGCTGCTCGTGAAGGG
>CAYZFV010000207.1:0-2824 GCA_964477765.1 uncultured Candidatus Kuenenia sp. | reverse complement strand
CTTGGCCACTTCGCCGCTCGAGGTCGCGATCGCCTCCATGGCGGTATCCATCTCGGTCATCGTGCGGGCGCCGGTCTCGGCGGCGGTCCGCGCCTGGGCGGCAAACTCCTTCGCGCGGGAGGCATTCTCGGCGGTGGTCCGCGTCATGGCCGACATCTGCTCGAGCGCCGCCCCGGTCTCGGCTACCGACGCTCCCTGCTCACTGCAGCCGGTCGCCACGGTCTGGCTCACACTCTCCAACTGCGTCGATGCCGCCGCCGTGCGGGCCGCCCCGCTTTCGAGGGCGGCCGAAATCTGCGTGAGCGCCCGTGACAGCGATCGCGTGATGCCCGTCGCCAGCAGGAGGCCGATCAGCACGGTGCTCACGAGGGCGGCCACGATGATCCGGTAGCCGGCGGAGAGCTTCGACTCGGCAGCCGCCAGCTCCCGATTGGAAAGCCCGATGTTGTATTCGATCACGGCCTTGAACCGGTCGAGGCAGGCCCGGGCGAGTGGCTCGACGTCACCAAGAATCGCCTGACGCGATGCGACTGTGTCGCCTTCGGCCGCCAGGGAGAGCGAGCGGCGAACCTGCTCGAGGTAGGCATCACGAGCCTCTCGAGCCGTGGTGTAGAGTCGCGTGTCTTCCGGATCGCTCAGCAGGCCACCGTATTCATCGCACAACGCCGTGCCCCGCTCGATCGCCGCGCGGAGTTCTGCCTGGGCCGCCGCCATGCGGGCCGGCTGGTCGGTGTCGAGCACGGCCGTACGGGCCGCCAGCAGCACGACCAGATTCCCCTCGATGATCCGGCTGAGCGTGACCACCGACGGCACCGTGATCTGCGACAGTGATTCGACATGGCGATTGAGGGCGGCCAGTCGCCACAGCGACGTGAGCCCGACTGCCAACGCCACCAGGGCCAGAATCGTGAAGCCGAAGCCGACGCGGCGGGGAATCGTCCAGGTGTTCATGGGAGACCTTTCAGGAGATGGGCTGGTCGGTGAGGGATTGGTCGCTGGCCGAGGATTCGGTGAGGGCGGTGGAGGCGTCGGCCGCGGCGATCGCGTCGATGTCGATGAGGGTGATCACGCCACCGGCGGTGCGGGCCATCCCGGTGATGAATCGGTCGTCGATCGCACCACCGAAATCGGGCGTGGGCACGAGGTCGGCCGCCGTGAGGCAGGCGACTTCACGAACGCTGTCGATCACGACGGCATAGGGCCGCAGGCCTCCGTTCGCGGCGGCAACCTCGGTGACGATGAAACAGGTGCGGTCGTGGTCGGGCGTGGCCGGCAGGCCGAACCGGGCGCGGAGGTCCACCAGCGGGATCACTTTGCCGCGAAGGTTGATCACGCCACGAATATGCCGCGGCATATTGGCCACCGGCGTGACAGGACAGAGGCGGATGATCTCGCGCACCCGCAACACGCTCATGGCGTAGGCCTCACCGCCGAGATCGAAGGTGAGGTATTTGCCGGGCCGAGCCGTCGCTGGATCACCGGCGGATGGTGATGAAGTGGTCATGGCAGGTGAGCGGGTCAAGCCGCAGTCTCCACGCGGTTGGATGAGAGCCGCACCAAGGCGGTGGTGTCGAGAATCAGGCCCACGCGACCGTCGCCGAGGATCGCGGCGCCGGCGAAGCTGTCGTGGCCGGTGAAGGTTTCGCCGAGGCCCTTGATCACCACCTCCTGCCTGCCGATGAGGGCATCGACGAGCAGCCCGCGGCGGTCATGCCCCGCCTCGACGACGACGACAATCGCCTGCGTCGGATCGGCGGCGGCCCCTGCGATGCCGAGACGGTGGCCGAGTCGCAGGAGAGGCAGCAGCTGGCCACGAACATCGACCAGTTCGCCTCGTCCCTGCACGGTCGTGACGTCACCGGGCCGGGGCCGAAACGATTCCCGCACGGTCACCGCCGGCAGGATGAACTGCTGCTCGCCGACGGCCACCAGAAGCCCCTCGATGATCGCCAGCGTGAGCGGAAGGAAGATCGTGAATGTGGTGCCTGTTCCGAGATGCGAGTCGATCTCCACCGTGCCCCGTAGCCGTTCGATGTTGCGCCGCACGACATCCATCCCCACACCGCGGCCCGACAGATCGGAGACCTGCTCGGCGGTGGAAAATCCCGCCGCGAAGATCAATTCGAGCGCATCGCGATCCTCGAGCACGGCATCGGCCGGGATCAGGCCCCGCTCGATGGCCTTCGCGCGAAGCCGGTCCGGGTCGAGCCCGCCACCGTCGTCGGCAATCTCGATCACCACGAATCCGCCTTGATGGCGGGCCCGCACGGTGATCGTGCCGGCCGGCGGCTTGCCGGCAACGGCCCGGGCCGCCGGGGCTTCGATGCCGTGATCGGCGGCATTGCGAACCATGTGCATGAGCGGATCACCGATCTCCTCGATCACCGTGCGGTCGACCTCGGTGTCGTCTCCCTCGACGACGAGCCGGATCTCCTTGCCAAGTTGGCCGGCAAGGTCGCGAACCAGCCGGGTCATCTTCTGGAACGTGCCGCGAATGGGAATCATCCGCAGGGCCATCGCGGTGCGTTGCAGGTCGGCCGTGATCCCGCGGAGTTGGCCGAGCGATCGGGCGAGATGCTCGTCGACGCCGCGGGCCTCGGCGCCCCGCGCCACCATCGATTGGGCGATCACCAGTTCACCGACGAGATCGACCAGGCCGTCAAGCTTCTGCGTGTCGACGCGAATCGAACCACTCTGAACGGCAGCCGCGCGGGCCGGTGCGGCCGGCGGCGGAGCAGGAGCCGGAGCGGGCTGGGAAGCAGGCGGCGGCGGTGTCGGGGGGGCGGGCGAAGGCTCGGCAGCCGGCGGCTGCTCGGAAGAGGAT
>CAYZFV010000206.1:0-3992 GCA_964477765.1 uncultured Candidatus Kuenenia sp. | reverse complement strand
GGTGGTGATCGTGGACCGGCTCGACGAGCCCCACCTCATCAACGGCCAGGCCGAGCGGATGCGGCAGGGGATCTGGGCCCTGCTCGACAACAAGTTTTTGAAGTCGACCGGGCTGGGCCTCAAGCTGCTGCTGCCGAACGAACTCTATCGCTTCATCGAGCGCGAGGACGAGCAGTTCAACCAGCGGGCCCGGCTCGACAAACAAAATCTCGTGCCCTCGCTCGAGTGGTCGGGCGAGACGCTCTACGACATCGCCTCGCAACGGGTGAAGGCGGCCAGCGTCGGCACCCCGCCGGCCACGCTCGCGCAGCTCTTCGATCCCGAGGTCGATCAGCGACGGCTCCTCGACGGCCTGCGGAGCGTGCGGGTGCCGCGGCACCTCTTCAAGTTTCTCTACCGCCTGCTCGTGGCCCACTGTCATGCCCACACCAACGAGCAGCCGGTCTACACGATCCCCCTGGAGCGGTTCGACACGGTGCTGGCCGTCTACCGCCGCGACCAGGAAGCCTTCGACCGCGGCCTCGCCCCCCGGTAGCCGCTGGAATCCTCCGTCATTGTCGCAGGGCGGCACGGCTGTCGACGATCACGGCCGGCACCACCACGAGCAGGCCGAAGATGGCCTGCGCCGCCGGCACCGCCGCCGGCCCCGCGAGTCGGGCCAGCGGCTCGTAGGCGAGGGCCAGGCCGATCTGGAGGATCGCGACGACCGTGCTCATCCGAAACCGGCGATAGGCGTTGAGCAGCATCGCCCCCGGCTGCACCGCGGCCGACACGCCGGCGGCGACGGCGATCGCCGCCATTTCAGCAGCGGTGGGCACGCCTTCCGGCCGGCCGATCCAGAGCATGGCCGCCCACCGTCCACCGACGATGGCGATCATCGTCACCACCACGCAGTACGCGGCCCCCGCGGTTGCCGCCCGCCGCAGCTGGCGCACCACCCATGCCCGATCCCCGGTGGCGCGGGCTTCGGCAAACGCCGGCCAGAGCGGGCCGACCGCAAACATCAGCGGCTGGATCAAGAGCGTCATCAGCCGCTGACCCACCACATACCGCGTGACGGCCGGCGAGCCGTCGGCCGCGAGGATGGCCAACTGCGGGGCGTTGGCAGCCAGCAAGCTCCCCACGATCGGCAGCATGAAGGGCAGCCCCTGGCGGATGAGCTGCGGCAGGGGCGGGGCAGGCTCGCTCCCGCGTGATCGCCGGGGCAGCTGCCGCCAGAGGGCGAGCCAGGTGAGGGCCGATGACAGCAGGGGAATCATGGCCAGGAGAGCCACCACCTGCCACCGCTGCGACACGACCGCCGCCACCGTCACGATCACTCCGAGGCCGATGCCGGCGGCGACGATCCGGCACGCGTTCACTAGCCACAGCAGCTGCATGCCCTCGGCGCAGTGCGTGGCGATCGCCAGCGGGAGCCCGAGCCCGAGGAGGGCGATCAGCAGCCACCGCGTGGCGGCATCCCCGCCGAGCATCGGCAGGATCGAATCGCTGCCCGGCAGCGGGGCCAGCCAGTGGGGAGCGCAGACCACGAGCCCAGCCACCAGCATGGCCAGTCCTGCCGACCAGGCCGCCGACGTGAGAAGCAGGGCCGTGAGGCCGCCGGCCTGATGGCGTCCGAGCAGATCGGCCGCGGCATTCTTGACCGCCGCACCAAACCCGAGGTCAAACCCGGTCAACAAGCCGAGAAACGCCACCACGGCCACCGCTTCGCCAAAGCGATCGGCGCCCACGGCCGCGACCAAGAGCGGCATCTGAACCAGCTGCACCGCCAGGCTCACGAGTCGCCCGGCGAGCGTCGACACGACCGCCATGCCGAGCCGCCGACTCCGCGGCCCCACGGTGCGAAGGCGATCAACCCGAGGAAGGGCCACGGCCGTGGCGTAGGCCATCAACCGGCCGGCCATGTCAGCAGCCTTTGCGCGGATGCCGATCGGCCGACGACCATAGGCCTGAAGACGACAACAGGGGGCGCCGGCATGAACAGACAGCCTCGGGGCTGGGGTGGCTGCGTTCCGTGCCGGAAACCCTAGAGGCACGTGCCACGCTCGGCAAATCAGCGTACCGCCGCCGACCCAGCCGCGTGGGAAACTCTGCTAGGCTCGAAGGATGGCCGCGGATGCCGAGATCCACTCGCTCGTCGTCGGCCGGGAGGCGATGGCCTGCCGGTTCGAGGTCGTGTTCAACGCCGGCGAGCATCCACACGACACCGAGGCCGCGATCGCCGCGCTCGATCTGGTCGACGAGATCGAGAGCCGGATCTCGATCTATCGCGACTCGAGCGAGCTCTCCCGGCTCAACGCGACCGCGGCGACCGGCTGGCAGCCGGTGTCGCGCGATACGCTTGCGCTCTTCGAGAAGGCCCTCGAACTGCATGACCGCACCGGCGGCGGCTTCGACATCGCTGCCGGCCGGCTGGTCCGCACCTGGGGCTTTCTGCAGCGGCAGGGCCGCACGCCCACCGACGCCGATCTCGCCGCCGCCCTCGCCGCCTCGGGCTCCCGGTGGCTCGAGCTCGATGCCGCCAGCCGACAGGTGCGGCTGACGAGGCCGGGGGTGGAGCTCAACCCGGGCGCGATCGGCAAGGGCTGGGCGCTCGACCGCGCGGTCGAGCGGCTCGTGGCCGACGGAATCACAAGCTCCCTGCTGCATGGCGGGTCGAGCAGCGTGCGGGCGATCGGCCGCCAGGGGCCGGGGCCGCCCGACGACCGGCGCGGCTGGGCCGTGGGCGTCCGGCATCCGCTGCGGCCGGGCGTGCGGCTGGCCACGGTCGCCCTGTCGAATCGCGCGCTGGGCACGAGCGGCTCCGGCACACAGTTTTTCATCGACCGCGGCCGCAAGCTCGGCCACATCCTCGACCCGCGCACCGGCCGCCCCGCCGCAGGCGTGCTCTCGGCCACCGTGCCCGCCCCCCCCGCTGCCGAGGCCGACGCGTTGGCCACGGCCGCCTATGTGCTCGGCCCCGCCGGGCTGCCGTTGATCGCGCCGCCCGGCGGGCCGGTGGCTGCGCTCCTGACGGTGCCGGGAGAACAGGCCGAAATCGATCTGATCGTGGCCAATGTCGCCGAATCGACGCTCTCAATCGACGATTCACGCGGCGTGCGGGTAGACTGGCGGCAGTTATGATCACGCCCCGTTCGCTCCCCCGCTCCCCACGCCCGCGCTGACATGTTCGATTGGTTCGAGCGGGGTTCCTACCTCGGCATCATCCTGTTTCTCACGCTCACCGGCATCGGCCTGCCCGTGCCGGAAGAGGTGCCGATCGTGGCGGCCGGCGTGGCCAGCCGGGCCGGGGCGCTCAAGTGGTATTACGCCCTCCCCTCGTGTCTCGTCGGGGCTCTCCTCGGCGACAGCCTGATGTATGCGATCGGGCGGTTTTTCGGGGAGAAGATCCTCAAGGAGCATCCCTGGTGGTCGGGCTTCCTCACCGAGCAGCGGGAGAAGACGATCGAAGACCTCATCAAGAAACACGGCATCAAGGCGTTTTTTGCCGCCCGCTTCCTGGTGGGGCTCCGCAGCCCCTTCTATCTCACGGCCGGCATCCTGCGGGTGCCCTACCGCTGGTTTCTGCTCGCCGACTTCATCTGTGCGTCGATCGTGATCAGCATCTTCTTCGGGCTGGCCTATCTGTTTGGCGACCGCATCACCGGCCTGATTCAGTCGGCGGAGCGGGGCTTCACCGCCATCGCGATCGTGGCCGGCCTGGCGGCCCTGGCGGTGGTGGCCTTCTTCTCGTTTCGGCGGCGTCGGATGCGGATGCTCGACCAGGATCCGGAGGCGCTCCTCGAAAACCGAGAGCTGATCTTTGGCCCTGCGGCCGACCGGCTCGCCGAAACGGTGCACCTCGGCGACGACCCCGACCACGGCGAGAAGAAGTAGTGAGCGGCTGACGCGATCGCCATCGCTGACCGTTTTCCAGCTAGCCGGCGGGCTCGCGGTGCCGTCAGCGTTAACGCCGCCACCAGGCTCGCGCCCGGTGCTTTTTGCCGCCGCCA
>CAYZFV010000205.1:0-5186 GCA_964477765.1 uncultured Candidatus Kuenenia sp. | reverse complement strand
CGGCTGCAACATCAAGTGGAAGCCCGGCAAAGAACCGCCGTACTTCAACCCGTAAGGTACGGTTGGATTTGTGATCACCGGAGTGACGGCGGTGTCTTGAGGATGGTAGGCGAGGGGGTCGGCGAACGCTCGGCGAGCGTTGGGAACTTTCGAGCCTCAGGCGGATCGCGCTCGCCATGGACGTGCAAGCGAGGTAGTTCCCCCGCGAGGAGACTTTTGCCGCCCCCGAGTCGGCGCGTCGCGTTTCCTGGGCGCTACCGGCGGCCGTCGGTGGGGCGGGACGGGCCGCGGCCGGCGAGGTTGCCGATATCCTGCGTGTCGCCCGGTTCCAGCCGGGAGGCCCGGAGGTTTTCCCGCTGAATCGCCTCGTACACCTCCTGGCGGTGCACGGGCACTTCGGACGGAGCGTTGATGCCAAGGCGGACCTTGTCTCCCCGAATGTCCACGATCGTCACGACGATGGTGTCGCCGATCATGATGCTTTCATCGCGTTGTCTGGAGAGTACGAGCATCGCTGGTTCCTTCCTGATCCTTTCGTGGCGTCACCAATCCGATGGCGACGGGCACTTTCATTATGCACTCTTTTTGAGTGGCGGTCGGTTCGTTGAAAGTTCGTATTGCATCGGCAGCTCACCACCGGCGACGACTTGACGGCCGGTGCGGGCTTCAAGGTTGATGACGATCGGTGCCTTTAAATTGAGCGTGAGGCCTGTGCCGTTTTGACCGACCACGACCACCACCTGCGCCTGGCGGATGTCGGTGATCGCCAGTGGCGTGAGTTCACTCCGGGGGATCCGCACCTGATAGTCGGGCACGAAGCGGCGGGGGCTCACGACCGCCAGGGCGACATCACCCCGGGTGGTGCTTTGCAGCCACCCGAGGGCGTCGTTGCTCGCGTCGGCGAGCAAGGCCCATTCGCGGCAGTCTTCCAGGCCCGGCAGGCCACTGGCGAAGGTGAGGACGTCGTTGGTGTCGACGTCGATACGTCCGAATCGGCTCGTGTTGATCCGCATGGCGATGGCACTCCTTTGCCCGACAAAGCCGGCCGCCCTCCCAGGCTGCCGCACGATGACCTGCCCCGCCCTCCCGGGCGGCGGCCCGACGAACTCCCGTCCGTCAAAGAGATGATCGGCAGCCGAGGGGCTTCAGGTGGAGAAAAAAGGTCTGGAGAAACAGGAGGGATACGGAAGCCGTTGCCGCGCAGGGTGTTGAGGCCGATGGCGAAGGATTTTCGGCTATGCTCTGAGCATCGCGAATTCCGTACGACCGGCAGGACACGCACCGGGTTTGATTGCGAACGCACCCGGAAGGAGAAGGTATGTGTCGATCGATGGCCACTGCATGGGTGACGACATGGATGGCAGCCGCCACCCTGGCATGTCTGTCGGCAGGCTGCTTGTCAGGCGGGTACGAACAGGATTTTCAGGCGCGACTGCAGCAATACAGACGGGAGGCCGCCGGGGAGCCGCCGGCCGCCCAGCCGGCTGCGGCTCCGGCAGCGCCGGCAAAACCGGGTGACGCTGGATAGCCTCGGTGCAGAGTGGCTCACTGCCACATCGGCTGCGCCCGCCAGGCTGCCAGCGGCCCGAGAATGAGCAGGGGGATCCAGGCGCCGAGCGACGGGCTCAACAGGTCTCCGGTGGCCAGGGCATGGCTTCCCATCACGACGCCGAAAAACACCACCGTCATCAGCACGCACAGGCCCACCGCCACGAAGATTCCGCGTCGATTGGGGCCCACGACCAGCGGGATTCCCAGGAGGGCCAGCGACATGTCGAGCAGTGGGGCCACAAACCGGGAATGAACCCGGAGCGGCACATCCGGCCCGAGCCCGAGGCTTGGATTGGCGATCGATCGCACCAGTCCAGGGGTCGACGAATACTGACGCCAGTTGGCCGATCCGATCATCTGCTCAAACGAGACCTCGCTGATGACGAAGCACTGCCGATGTTCGAGCCAGGCGGCCGACGACTGCGTGAGGATGATGGCCGGCTCCAGCGGCTCGATGCGGTCGATGTCGGCCGGCTCGCGCACGCCGGAGAGCAGGTAGCCCGCCGGGTGGGTCGCATCGGCCGGCAGCCACTGCATCGTGCGGGCATCGATCTGGGGGCCATAGTGGGCCAAGGTGGGAGGCAGCAGCAGGCTCGGCGACTCGATCGAGTGGTCGATGAGGCGGGCATAGCGGCCGCGGAAGAGGATCTCGGTGCGATGGTCATAGCGGGCCTCGAACGGCGTGTCGGCATCCCCCCGCAGATTCTGGGCATTGCGGGCAAAGTGGTGTCGCACGGCGGGCAACACGAGTTCTCGGCTGGTGGCGGCAAGAAGGCTGACGACCGCCGCGAAGACGATGGCCGGTCGGGCGATCCGCCACCGGGTGATGCCGGCGGCCAGCAGGGCGGTGAGTTCGTTGTGGCGTTCCAGCCACGACAGCGCGAACATCGCGCTGGCCAGGGCGATCACCGGGCTGGTGGCGTCAAAAAAGGAGATGAGGCGGTAGCCATAGTAGGTGCCGAGCACCCGGGCCAGCCCGCCGCCTTCGCCGGCATGGTCGATGAACTCTTCGAGGTTGGTGAAGGCGTCGACGACGAAGGTCAGCCCGGCCAGGCTCACAAACACGATGGCGAACGCGTGGAACTGCGCGCGGGTGATGTAGCGGTCGATGAGCATCAGCGCTTGACTCGCCCGGTCGAAGGCGGACGATTGGGGGGAAAGAGGCGGAAAAATAGGAGTCCGGCCCGCCCCCGTCAATCCGATTCGGCCCCCCATCCATGTCGCTGGCATCCATGTTTCACCGGCTTGGGGTTCACCGGCTCGGCGGGCGGTGGGTCGCGGAGGGGCTTGATGTGCTCATTCCCCCGCGGTGCGTCCATTGCCACGGCGACCTGCCGCCGGAGGCCGACCGGGAGATCGGCTCGACCGAAGGCGCCGGGCAGCGAGTGCTGCTTTGCTCCGGCTGCCGCCGCGATCTGGCCACCGACTCGCCCCGCTGCAGAGTCTGCGGCGCGCGTCTGGGGTCCTCGCCCCCATGCGCGGGCTGCCGTGGCCGCGGCCACGCCTGCGCCGGTCTGGCCGTACTCGGGAGCTATCGCGATCAGCTGCGGACGGCCATTCTCCGCTGCAAGCGGCCGGGAGCGGAGCCGTTGGTGGCCGCGTTGGCGGGCCTGCTCGTGGCACGGCACCAAGCGACCTTCGCCGCGTGGGCCGTCGACCTGGTCGTGCCCGTGCCGATGCACTGGTCGCGACGCATGATTCGCGGCACGAGCGCCGCCGATGAACTGGCCGCGGCGATCGCGGGGCGGCTCGGGCTTCCCTGTCGCGCGAGCCTGCGGCGGGCCGTGGCCACCCGCATGCAAAACGAATTTCCGATTCATGAGCGGCGGAGGAATGTGGCAGACGCCTTTCAGCCGCGTGCGCGCGTGGCGGGCCGCACGATTCTTCTGGTCGACGATGTATGCACCACGGGGGCCACGCTTGCTGCCTGCAGCCAGCGCCTGCTGGCGGCCGGCGCTTCGGCTGTGTACGCGGCCGTCGTGGCGAGGGCGGATCGATCCCCGGATTCTGGAGACGACTGACATGGCATCTCAACCGCTGCGGATCGGAACCCGGGCCAGCCTGCTGGCCCGCACCCAGACCCGTTGGGTCGCCGATCAGCTCACCGCCCGCGGTGTCGACGTGGAGATCGAACTCGTCGAGACCAGCGGCGACCACCGGACCGACATTCCGATCGCCAGGATCGGCGGCGACGGGGTGTTTGTCCGCGAGTTGGAGCGGGCTCTGCTCGACCGGCGGATCGACGTGGCGGTGCACAGCATGAAAGACCTGCCCACCGCTGAGACCGCGGGCCTCGTGATCGCCTGTGTGCCGCGTCGGGCGACCCCCTTTGATGCCTTTGTCGGCCGCACGGCGCCGACCCTCGCCGACTTGCCCCCGGCGGCGGTGGTCGGCACATCGAGCGTCCGGCGTGTGGTGCAGGTGAAAGCCTGCCGGAGCGATCTCGTGATCAAGCCGATCCGCGGCAACGTCGACACGCGATTGAGGAAGTTGGAGGCGGGAGACTACGACGGGCTCATTCTGGCGGCCGCCGGCTTGGAGCGGCTCGGGCTGGCCGACCGGATCACGCAGGTGCTCGAGCCACCTTTCTTCGCCCCCGCGATTGCTCAGGGCGCTCTGGCCGTACAGATCCGGGAGGACGACGAGGCCGCCCGAGCCGCGGTCGCCCCGATTGCGGATGATGCCACCGAGCGGGCCACGCGGGCTGAGCGGGCCTGCCTCAAGGCGCTGGCCGGAGGCTGCCTGGCGCCCATCGCCGGCTGGGGGCGGGAAGACGCGACGGGCCGCCTCCTGCTCGATGCCTGGGTGTTCGAGGATCGTGGCGTTGAAGTCGCGAGCATCCACGGGACGGGGGCGGCAGCGCCGGGAGGCGAATCGCCGGAGGCGGTCGGTGAACGGGTGGCGACATGGCTGATCAGCCAGGGTGCAACCGCGATGCTCGAGCGGGTGCGTGCGGCGGGAGACTCGCCGGGGCCGAATCCCCCGAATCAGTGACTCAGCAGATGTCCCACCACTCATGTGGGTGATAGGGCGGCTCCCGGCTTGTCATTACAACACCTTCAGGAGAGAGAGGTTACGGCCCGGCTTATCCCGCCGGTGAACTGATTCCCACGAGCAGGCGATTGATTCAAATTACTTGACTCTGTAGAATTCCCCACGCCGGGGGAGAGACTGCCACGATCGTCCGTGGTGTTCTCCCGGCAGGAAATATGTGCACGGTGTGAGGCAGGTTTTCTGATATGGCTGTCAAGGTTGTAATCGCCGATGACCACGAGGTTGTCCGCCGCGGGCTCGTGAGCCTGCTTTCCGGTTCCGAGGTGAAGATCGTCGGCGAAGCCGCCATCGGAGACGAGGCGGTCAAACTCGCACGCAAGCACAAGCCCGACGTCGTTTTGCTGGATATCCGGATGCCGGGCAAAGACGGCCTGGCGGCGCTGGAAAAAATCCGGGCCGACATGCCGTCGGTGCGGGTGGTGATGCTCTCCACGTTCGACAATCCGACCTACGTGGCCCGCGCCGTCGCGGCCGGGGCCCACGACTACATGCTGAAGGGGTCGACGCGGGCCGAACTGCTCAACTCGATCACCGGAGCCGCGGCCGGCCAACTGCCGATGCGGGCCGGCGAGTTGCGGCGG
>CAYZFV010000204.1:0-36276 GCA_964477765.1 uncultured Candidatus Kuenenia sp. | reverse complement strand
CGATGATCAGCCTCGGCTTCGGCATCGAGCGACTGGGGCAGGCCGCCGTCGGCTTCGACGGACCACTGGTCGGCTTCTCACCCTTCAAAACGAGGATCTTCGGCGCCGCCCTGATCCTGCTGGGCATCGCCGCCACTCTCGCCGGCATGTGGGAACACCGCCACATGCTCAAGGCGATCAAGGACGATGACTACCGCTACGCCGACCGGCCGCCGATCGCCCGCTACATGGGGTTCGCCCTCGTTGTCGTCGGCCTCTCTGCCCTCGCCGTGATCTTTGTATTCTGAAATCGCGGCAGGTGTTGCCTGATCCCGAAAGGGGCTCTCTGGCCTTCGCGATTCACTCCAACTGCAGATCCGTGGCATCGGCGTCGGCCATGACTCCGCGGCGGATATGCAGCACGCGCACTTCGTCTCCGACGACGGTAAACAACACCCGAAAGACACTTCCCGTGCGTCCAAACAGGAGTTGCCGGATCGTCGGCTCGACCGAGTTATTTTCTGCAGCGATGGCACAGCGCTCGGGATGCGTAGCCAGGCTTTCAATCGCAGCCTCAAAACGCTGAAGCCACCGGTCCGCGGTCACTGGAGCCATGCGGACCGCCCGCACGTAGTATTCGCGGAGATTCGTCGTCGCGTTCGCGGTGACCATCACGCGGTATCGCATTTCTTGGTCAGCCGAATCAGATAACGTGTCGGCTACTCCTGCGGCCCGCGACGGATATCGGCGATTACTTCTCTGAGCGGCTGCATTCGGTCTGCATCCGCGTCTTTGAGTCCGAGAAGGATTCCCGCCACTGCTTCCTCGCGATCGCGTCGAAGCAATTCAACGGCATGAGAAAGCAAGGCTTCGCGGCTCGCGAAATGGCCGCTTTCGACCTCTTTTTGCACAAAGGACTCAAGTTCCCGGTCGAATTGAATCACAGGAAGCCCTCCTGCAGAACAGACAATGGTGAACGCAAGTACATTTTATCGAAATGCGCCGACGACTGCAAGCGTCTTTCCAGGTGGCTGGAGAGCGCCTATCGCACCGGCACGAGCAGCACGGCGTCGGCGTGGGCCAGGCCCTCGGCTCCGTCGGTGCTGATCACCACGACGCACCGCTCGCCCTTGTCGAGTCGGACGCGACCGGCTGATCCGAAGCTCGCCTCGAGGGGCGGCGGCTGCTGCATATCAAACCGCACACTCGCCCGACCGGCCGTGGTCTCGACGAGCACAGGCACCGCTCGGCCGCGGTTTTCATGCGGCTGCCATGAAACCAGCACGTCGTAGGTCCCCGCCGCCGGAGCCCGCAATTCATAGGTCGCGGTCGCGCCGCTGTTGGCCCCGGCATAGTGGTAGCCATGGGCGACGAACCCCTTCAGGTTGTGCCCCTCGGTCCACGTCCCTTCGCGGGTCGCCTCCCGGTCATCGCGAACCACTGCCCCCTTCGCGCGGGCGATTGTTATCGGATCGACTCCCTGCATCGGGCCTGTCGCATCCGCCAACGGCGAGGCGTCGGCGGGAATCTCGATCGGAGCAGAAAGCGTGGCCCGCCGGGCCTTGCCCGGGAGCTTCAACAGTTCGTCCATCTCGGCCCAGTGGTTTTCGTAGACGCTCCGCGGCGTGGTGCCGTGTTTGACCGCCACGCTCGCCGCCTTGCCCACCACCTCGCCCATCATCCCGCAGGTCTTCATCACGCGGACGGTGCCGAGGGCCTCGTGCGTCACCGAGATGCAGCGGCCGGCCATGAAGAGGTTGTCGATGTCCTTGGAATAGAAGCAGCGATAGGGCACCGGGTAGCCGTAGGTGCGGTCGACGCGGCGATCGTGCACGGCGATCGAGATGAACGGATTGTCGGGAAACTTCCTGGCGTATTCCTCCTTCGGATAGTGGAGGTCGATCGACCAGGTGCTCGGCACGCAGCCGTCGGGAAACTCCCGCTTCGCGACGATGTCGTCCTGCGTGAGCACCACATCGCCGAGAATCCGCCGACTCTCCCGCGGGCCCCCGACAAAGGCCACCCAGGTGAGCACGGCGTTCCGATGCTTGGCGGCACCATCGCCATTCTTCATGGCGTTGAATGCCCCAAACACGGCCCGCAGGTTCCAGTCGCGGATGCCCTCGGCGTCGCCGAGCGGATCCTTGTCGAAGGCGCTCTCCCAAAACCACTGGCCGTGGAAGTCGCGGGGGTAGGGAAAGTCGGCCATCGTGAGCGGCAGGGCCCATGGCGTCTCGGGGAAGGTCTGCGGCGACTCGCGTTCGGCCCAGGCCCACATGTTGCTCATGCCCATCCGACCCTTTGGTTCCATCACAGTCTCGGCCCCAGCCAGATGGCCGATCGTGGCATGGCCGGTGGCATCGCAGAAGAACGTGCCCGTAAACCGCAGTTCGCGGCTGGTCCGTGTGTCGAGGCAGGTGACGCTTTTGATCTGCGGGCCGTCGCGTTCGACCGCGAAGGCGTGGGTATTGAGAAACAGGTCGATGTTCGGCTCGGCTCGAACGACCGCCTCTTTCTTGGCGTCTTCAAACTCTTCGTAGGTGCCCGGGCTTTTCTTCGCCTTGTCGGCAAACTCCTCGACGATCTCGCCGATGCGGGGATACTTGCCGCGGCGAATCAGCCCCATCGCCCACACGCGGACCTCGCTCGAGCCGTTGCCGCCGAGCACCGGCCGATCCTGGATGAGCGCCACCTTGAGCCCCAGGCGGGCAGCCGAGAGCGCCGCTCCCATGCCGGAGTAGCCGCCGCCGACAACGACGAGATCGTAAGGGCCCTTGGTCTCGGGGCTGGCTGGCAGCCCGAGGGCATCCCGCCGCCAGCGGCCGAGGATCGCCGAATCATTTGGTGGCGGCGCGTCATCGGTCGTAAACACGATGCAGTCGCAGCGGCCATCGAAACCGGTCAGGTCGCGCAGGGCGATGGTCGCCTCGCCGGCAGCGACTTTCACCGTGCCCCCATCCTGCCAGCCCCATGCCGCTCCTTCGGTGCCAAACGTCGTGGTGAGCGGCGCACCATTGACCAGCACCTGAAACCGGCCCGGCGTGCCAGGGGCTTGCCAGCGGGCGACCCAGTCTTTGGTCCGCACAAACACGCGATACGTGCCAGCCGCAGGAAAGCTGACGGTCGTTGTGGCATCGGCCACCGGCGTGCCGAGACCGTGCGCGAGCAAATAGGGCGAGCCCATCTCGCGGATGAACTGCGTGTCGAGGCTCCAGCCACCGTGGTCGGTGAAGCTCTCCGCCTCCACGAGAACCGTGGCCGCAGGGCAGGGCGTGACGGCTTCTCCGGCGAAAGCAAAAAGGGCGACCAAAATTGATTTGACGAAACGCGGCATGGCTGCAGTCTCCTTGTTGGTACTTTTCGCATTCTGGCTGTCGCAAAGGCCGCCACGCAAACCCGCGAAAAACCTTCGCTCATGCGTCAAAATTCCTGCCGTGGGGTACAACTCAGGCAGGTCATGAACCCTTCCCCGGCTCTCGCATCGCATCCGCTTGTCGCCGTGCTCGTGCCCGCGAGCACCGGCTGGGGCCGCAGCATCATCGGCGGCGTGGCGGCGTATGCGAATCGCCACGGCCCCTGGCATCTCTACGTGGAGCCGGAGGGGGAGCGGCGGCCGCTGCCGCATGGCTGGAAGGGAGACGGGATCATCGCACGGGTCTCCACGCCGGCAGTCGCCAAGGCGCTGCTCGCGATCGGTTGCCCGGTGGTCAATGTGTCCGGGATCACACTCGAGGGACTCAAATCCCAGCCGCCGCGGGTGAGCTATGACCTACGGGCTACCGGACAGATGGCGGCGGAGCATCTGCTCGACCGCGGCTTTCGCAACTTCGCCTATGTCGGCCCGCCGAAGCTTTCATATGTGCGAGAGCATCAGGAGGCGTTTGCGGCGGCGCTCGACCAGGCCGGGCAGACCTGTCATGTGCATGGCCTCGGGGCCGGCCTCGAGATCGCGGGCCGCCCGAGCCGGCTCGTCGAGTGGCTCAAGTCGCTCCCGAAGCCGGTCGGCGTGCTCACGTGGGCGGCGATCCAGGGGCGTTCGGTGATCGACGCCTGCCGTCGGGCGGGCCTCTTGGTGCCCGAAGACGTGGCTGTGCTGAGCGGCGTCGACGACCCGTTGCTCTGCGAGGCGAGCCAGCCGCGGCTCTCGGCGATCTCGGTCAATGCCGAGCAGATCGGCGAGACGGCCGCGGAGATTCTCCAGCTACTCATCGATCGCCGGCCAGTGCCACCGTTGCCGATCCGCATTCCTCCCCTGGGGATCATCACGCGGCAGAGCACCGACACGCTCGCGATCGACGATCCCGATCTCGTGCAGGCGATCGGGTTTATCCGCGAGCACGCGATGGAGCCGATTCATGTCGACGATGTGCTCCGGGCGGTGCCGATGTCGCGCCGCAGCCTCGAGCGGGCCTTCCAGGAGACACTCGGCCGGTCGCCGGCGATGGAGATTCGCCGGGTGCGGATCGAGCGGGCCAAGCAGCTCCTGGCCACGACCGATCTGCCGATCCCGAAGGTCGCGCAGGCGAGCGGATTCGGCACGGGCGAATACCTGGCGACGCTCTTCCGTCAGGTGACCGGCATCACGCCGCTGAAATACCGCGCCGCCACCCGCACGAAGGCGTGACAGCGCCGATGGCGCACCGGAGTTTGCCGACAACGCACTCCGCTTCGGACCTGCCCGGTCGCGTGTTTGATCCACCGGGCTGATGAACATTTTTCAACCCTGAAACACCGGCCTGCTACGTGCGGGGAATCCGGGGTATAATCGCCGCACGGCATGCGGTGATTATTATGTACATCCATGAAAAAAAGGTGTGGCCGGGCTTTCGCTGGGATGACTCCCGGGTGCTGCCTCCTCTCGCGGACGTTCGTCACCGTCAGGGTCGCCTGCTGGGCCGGATGGAGGGACTGGGGTTTGACCTGCGGCAGGAAGCCGGCCTCCGGGTGCTCACGAGCGATGTGGTGCGCACCTCCGCGATCGAAGGGGAAATCCTTGATGTGGATGACGTGCGGTCATCGCTCGCACGGCGGCTCGGGCTCCCCGACGGTGGCATTCGCCAGCCGGGCCGCGTCGTCGAGGGCATCGTCGAGATGCTGCTGGACGCGACCCGCAATGCCGCCGCCCCACTCTCACGCAAACGCCTCTGTGGCTGGCATTCGCTCCTCTTCCCAACCGGCTACAGTGGCTCTCGTAAAATCGCGGTGGGTCGGTGGCGACCCGTTGAGGCCGGCCCGATGCAGGTGGTGTCGGGCCCGATCGGACGAGAGCGTGTCCACTTTGAGGCGCCGCGGGCCGAACGGCTTCCCGACGAGATGGCCCACTTCATCGACTGGTGCAATACCGAAACCGGTATCGACCCTGTGCTCAAGGCGGCCATCACCCACCTCTGGTTCGTAACGATTCATCCGTTTGAGGATGGTAATGGTCGCATCGCCCGTGGGCTGGCTGACATAATGCTTGCCCGTGGTGACGGCTGCCACGACCGGTTCTACAGCATGTCGACCCAGATCGAGGGGGAGAAAAAGGAGTATTACCGCACGCTCGAACTGTCGCAGCGCGGGGATCTCGACATCACCCGCTGGATAGCCTGGTTTCTTGGCTGTCTTGGCCGCGCGGTCGACGATGCGGATCGGCTCCTGGCGGTGGTCTTGCGAAAGGCCCACATCTGGCAGGCGGTCCGGGAGGGCGATCCGCTCAATGAACGCCAAACAATCGTCCTCAATCGTCTGCTCGACGGCTTTCAAGGCTGGCTCACCACATCGAAATACGCGAAGCTGGCCAAGTGCTCGGCCGATACCGCGCTCCGCGATATTGGCGACCTCGCCCGCCGGGGAATTCTTGTCAAGAATCAAGCGGGTGGTCGGAGCACGAGCTATCGCCTCGCCGACACGTGAAGGCATGGCAAACGAAGGCGTGAGTCCCAGTTTTGGCGAGCCTTCGTTCCGCCGAGGGTGGGGTGTTCAGACTTACAAGGGTGGCGGCGATACCAGTCGGCCCCGTTCCGGACCAGCCAGCCCAGCCTGCTCGTCGGCGAGATGAAAAAGTTCCGCAAGCGATACGACGAATCCTGGCAGCACGGCCCCCGCGTCGAGCAGACCATCACTGGCAATCACCTCGAACCTATCGACTGCTGAATAGGCTTTGGCTGAACGGGTCTGCCGATCGATGAGCCACACACATTCGAGGCCGGCTAAAAAGTAGTCGTGGAGTTTGCGTTGCATCTCATGATCGGTGTTGCTTTCAGAAAGCACCTCGATGGCAAGGTTCGGCACGAGTGCCGGCAGCGTGCCCCGCTTTGGATCGGCCCGCGCCACCCGCTCCCGACTCACGAAACAAAGGTCGGGCATCCGCACCTGTCCATCCAGCAGCCTGATGGCAGCATCCGCCCCCAGCCCAAGGCCAGATTTATGCCGCCGGAGGTGCTCCTGGAGCATGCCGCCGAGAATCTGCGCGATCGTCGATTCGTACCAGCCCATGCTCTTCTCCACGAGGATGCCGTCGACCAGTTCGCAGAGGATGTGTCGATGCTCTTCCAGGTCGAGCACGTCCTGCTCGGTCGCCATGCCGGGCGGCGGGTGCAGCCGAATCCGCTCGGGCGGCACGCCAAGGTGGGCCTCCAATTCCCGCACGGTCCAATCCTCCGGCAACCGCGACGACGGAAGCGGCCGCTCGCGAGTCGCCGCGTCAGAGTGTTCAGCCGTCGCCATGAGCCAATCTCCTTGAGAACCGCATCATACGGAACGTCTGTATACTTTTCAACCGCCACCGCTTTTCATTCCGGGCCTTTCGCCGTGCGGTGAATCATGGGTATAAACACTGCATGGCATGCGATGATTATTACGACATGTCCATGAAAAAAGGGCTGGCCGGGCTTTCGCTGGGATAACTCTCTGGTTTTTTCCTTCTCTCGCGGAAGTTCGTCACCGTCAGGGTCGCCTGCTGTGCCGGATGGAAGGGCTGGGTTTCGCCCTGCGGCAGAAATCCGGCCTGCGGGTGCTCACGAGCAATGCTGGCCATGTGCTCGGCCGATACCGCGCTCCGCGATATTGGCGACTTCGCCCGGCGGGGAATTCTCCTCAAAAATCGAGCGGGTGGCCGGAGCACGAGCTATCGTCTTGCCGAAAAGTGATTGGCACCGCGAGAGACCGGGATATCGGATCGCAGGCCTGGCGCAAGCACGAAGACTTTTGCCGCAGCCACGCCATGGCGAGCGACTTTCCCTCCCGCTACCATCAAGAACACTGGTCCGAGGGAGAATTTTTTTGCGGCCCTGATTTCTTCATTGACCCCAACTTCCCAACGCCCTTTTCTACCGAGGAGATTGTCATGATTTACGCTCATGGTTGCCGTCCACGACTGGCAGCCACCAAAGCCTTCACGCTCGTGGAGCTGCTCGTGGTGATCGCGATCATCGGCGTGTTGATCGGCCTGCTGTTGCCGGCCGTGCAGGCCGCCCGCGAGGCGGCCCGACGATCGTCGTGCAGCAATAAGCTGCGGCAGCTCGCCCTCGCAACGCACTCGTTCGAATCCTCGAAAGGAAAAATGCCCCCCGGGGGCACGGTGTTCAATCCGCCGCCGGCGGGCACCGGCAGCGGGCCATCCACGCTCGATTGCAATCTGATGAACGGCAATGAGAACTATCAGGTTGGTCCATCGTGGACGGTCTGGCTGTTGCCCTTCATGGAGGGGCAGGCTCTCGCCGATGCCTTCACCATGGACCGTCCGTTTTCCGCCCGATGGACCACCAGAAATGGCAGTTACACCGCGGCCAACGCTGCCCATCAATTCATTCCGAACAACCAATTCCAATGCCCGAGCGACCCCAACTCCACGCCTGCGTCATACAACACCAACTATCATGCCTGCATGGGGGGTGGGGGTGGCGCGGCTGGCGAATGCATCAACTGGGTACGACACTTTTTCCGGAATGGCATCTTCTACGCCAACTCAGCGACGCGTCTCAAAGACATCACCGACGGCACGAGCAAGGTCTTCCTGCTCGGGGAGACAAAATACGCGCGGCACAAGGATGGGGATGCCAATTCTTCGCTCTCGTGGGCTTCCGGCATCAACGTCGGCGTGGCCGCTGAACCTTCCGGCATGGCGGCCGCTATGGATGGCATCAACTCATCAACGCACAATCCTGCCCGTTCGGTTGACTATGGTGTGTTCACCCGAGCATTTGGCAGCAATCACCCCGGGGGATGTCACTTCTCCATGGCAGACGCCTCGACGCGGTTCATCAGTCAAAACATCCAACTGGACGTCTATCGCCTTCTCGGGCAACGCGCCAGCGGAGAGGTGAAGGCCTTCGATGACTAGTCGCATAGGAATTCCAAGTTGGGCAAGCTTGCCACTGGTATGTGCCGTAGCCTGCGCAGGTGGACTTTTGGTTGGCTGCTCCAAACAGACCGGCCCGCCGCGGTATTCGGTGAGTGGGACCGTCACCTTTCGTGGTGAACCGGTGCCCTTGGGTACGATCGCCTTCGAACCCGACACGAGCCGGGGCAACCGTGGCCCTGCCGGCTATGCCGACATCGTTGCCGGCCGTTTTCAAACCCACCTCGGTGCCGTGGGCGGGCCCCATATCGTGCGGATCAACGGTGCGAGCGGCCCCGTGATCAACGAGACGAAAAACACCGCGCTTTTCAGTGACTACATGACAGCCTGCGACCTGCCGCAACAATCGACGACGCTCGATTTCGACGTGCCGCTTCCGCGTCCGCCCCGGCGGCGTTAGTCGTCTGCGGCGACTATAACGCAAACCGGCAGAAAAAAGCCGGGTTTTGGCATAGCCACTGACGTGCGGCCACATCCGACACGGCCTACGAGGCACGGTGGCGTTCAGCCGTCGGCATCCTGAAAAGGATACCGATATGCGATCGTCTTTTGCCACGCCGACTCGCTCGGCAACTCTCGGTCTTTCCCGCCGACAGGTGCTCCGCGCGGGCGGCGTGGCGATCGCCCTGCCTGCGCTGGAAGCCTTCGCCGCTCCGACGCCGGCTTCCTCGGGCCCCAAAAACTTCGTGGCTATCGGCACCTACCTGGGCTGGCATCAGAATGCCTTTCTCCCGAAGACACCGGGCCGCGACTACGACCTCCCACCGACGCTCGCCCCACTCGCCGACTTTCGCGATCACTTCACCGTCTTCTCCGGTCTTGATCATCGCGCCCCCAACGGCCACGCCGCCTGGAACAACTTTCTCTGTGGCATGAATCCGGGATCGTGGTCACTCGACCAGATCATCGCCGACACCATCGGTCAGCAAACCCGCTACCCATCGATCGAACTCACGGCCGGCTCCGGCGAGGGCCCGCAGGCGATGAGCTTCACGAAGCAGGGCGTCGGGCTGCCGCAGATCGACCGGCCGAGCGTGCTCTATCGGAAACTGTTTTCCTCGAATACCGACCGAGCCCGCTCGGCCTACCTGCTCGACAGTGGAGCCAGCGCGCTGGACATGGTGCTCGATGATGCGACCCGCCTGCAGCGGTCGCTCGGCGGACGAGACCGCGCGAAACTCGAGGAGTATTTTGAATCGCTGCGGGCGGTCGAAAAGCGGATGACTCGGCAACGGGCGGCGCTCGACCAGCCGGCCCCAACGGCCACCTACACGCTGCCCGACTACGACCCGATCACCCCCAACCTGCAGATCGAAGCCGAAGGAATCCTCTACGACCTCATGGCGCTGGCTCTCGAAAGCGGCCAGACCCGCGTGCTGTCGCTCTTCTTACATGGGCTCGGGCAGGTCTTCTCCCTCGATGGCCGCCAACTCGTGGCCGGCTATCACGGCCTCTCACACCACGGCAACGATCCCGTCATGATCCGCGATCTGGTCGCGATCGAGACGGCCCACATCCATTGCCTCGCAGGCTTCCTGAAACAACTCCAGACGAAGAAGACGCCGGAGGGGAAAACACTCTTCGACGATACGATCGTGCTCGTCGGCACGGGCATGGGCGATGCGAGCCGCCACAGCAATGCCAATCTCCCCACGCTTGTCGCCGGCGGCGGCTTGAAGCACGGCAGCCACGTCGCGGTCGATCCCAAACAGCCCGGGGCCCCGGTGCTCGGCGACCTCTACATCTCGCTTCTGCAGCGGCTCGGCATCGAGACCGACCGGTTCTCGAACGCCACAAAGAACATGAACGAGGTCCTCCTCTGATGGCGCGGCTCATGTCGGCGATCATCGTTTTCGCCGTCGCCGCCCACGGGCCGCAGGCCGCTGCGCGGGCGCCTCTCCCGGAGAACGTGCAACGCGTGCTCGCCACCCGCTGCCTCGACTGCCACACCGGCGACGATGCCGAGGCAGGAGTGCGGCTCGATGTGCAGGCGATCGACTGGGACATACCTGCGGAGGTCGACCTGTGGCGCCGGGTGGTCGAAGTCGTGGAGGATCGGCGCATGCCGCCGCCCGACTTGGAGCCGGCCACGCCGGCCGAGCATCACACGCTCGTCGCCTTCCTCGACCCACCGCTGGTGGCGCATACGCCATTCGGCGGCACGCCCCCGCGGCGACTGAGCCGCCTCGAGTACGAGACCACGATCCGCCGACTCCTCAACCTGCCGTCGTTCCACCTTCCGGTCGGATTTCCCGGAGACACCGAACGCCACGGTTTCGACAACCTCGCCGAGGGTCTCGTGCTCTCGCCGACTCACCTGGAGGCCTATGCCGCCGTGGCCCGCGAGGTGGCCGATGAGCTTTTCCCACCACCACGGGCGGCGCCGAAGCCGGTTCGGTTTGCAGCAGGCCCACAGGATCTCGTGCTGAGTTTCTCGGCGGCGACGATCCACGGCGATGCCCTGCGGCTGGTCTCCCGCAGTGTCGACATCATGCGGAGTTGTACCTGGCCCAGCCGAATCGAGATCCGGGACTCGGGCACCTACACGGTCACCGTCGAGGCGTCGCAGTTCCTCTCACCCGAGGGGCATGCTTTCGCAGGCCCGATGAAGCTCGAGGTCTACGCGCGACCGGTGTCGGCGACCGACCGGTCGAAGGTGACGGCCTTTCGTCTCCTGAACACGATCGACGTCACCAGTGACTCCCCGCAGGCGACCTCGTTTGACGCCGATCTCTACGAGGGAGACACGGTGCTCTTCCGCTGGGCCAATGCGGAGATGACGCATGAGTATGGAGAACTGGCGGACCAGAGGGAGGCCTGGTTTCGCGAGGATCCGCGGTTTCTGGCCGCCTGGCAGCAGGCGGTGTTTCCCGACGGGAACCCCGGCAGACCGGAAACGGCGCGGCTCCGCGGCCGCAACGGTTGGGACATCGTGTCGCGGCACTGGGCCGATGCATCGCTCGACCTGACCGCAGCCACGATCGACTCCAAGAAAACAAGCAAATTGCTCGAGATCTTCGATTCTTTCACCGGCACGGCCAATCTTGCTGACGCGCTTTGTCACTATTACCACGAGCGGGGGCCGTCGCTCGAGATCCATCGCGTCGCGATCGCAGGCCCGTCGCAGTCGGTTGCGAGTCCGAAGGACAAGATGCGAAACGCGGCACGGCAGGCAATCGTCGGCCCACGTCGTGAAGGCCAGACCGATGTCGAGATCGTCCGGTCGATGCTGGCGAGGTTTTTACCGCGGGCGTTCCGGCGGCCGGTGGATGACGAGACGGTGGCCGACTTCCTCGCCATCGCAACGCGGCATCTGGATGAAGGCCACTCCCTCGATGAGGCCATGCATCTCGTGCTGCGAAGCATCCTCGTCTCGCCTCGGTTTCTCTACCGCGACCTTGAGCCGGACGATGCTCGGGAAGCCATGGATCAGTTTGACCTCGCCACGCGGCTCTCCTACCTCCTCACGCTGGGTCCACCTGACGCCACGCTTGTCGATCTCGCCACCCGCAACCGTCTTGGCGAATCATGGGTGCTGCGCCGCGAGGCTGCGCGGCTGATGCCCAAACGGCCCACCGACCCGATGATCCGCAGCTTCGTCGGCCAATGGCTCGACACGAAGCTGTTGCCGGGGATCATGCCCGATCCGAAGTTCAAGTTTGACGACGAAGCGACAGCAGTAGCCCGGAAGGAGACGGAATGGTTCTTCAGCGAGATCCTCGTCAAAAACCTCCCGATGACGACGTTCATCGATCCCGACTTCACGTTCTCCACGGTCGAGTTTTGCCAGCGGATCTACGGTTTCACGCCGCCCGCAATGCAGGCGGGGGAAGCGACCCTCTCCACCGACGAATTGAAGCGGTTTCAACGACTCACGATCGACCGGGGGGGGCGCTACGGCGGCCTCCTCGGGCAGTCGGCGATCCTGATGGCGACGGCCAATGGCGTCGACACGCAGCCTGTCATCCGTGGCGTGTGGGTCCTGGAAAACCTCCTCGGCATGCTGCCCCCGCCACCACCAAAAAACGTACCCGCCCTGACACCCGACACGCAAGGGACCACGACGCCGCGGGATCTGCTCGCGGCACACACGCAAGCGGCGAGCTGCGCCGTCTGTCATTCGCGGATCGACCCGGTCGGCTTCGTGCTCGAAAACTACGACCCCGTGGGCCGCTGGCGGACGACCTGGCCAGGAACCAAGGTCACCATCGATCCCTCCGGCACCCTCCCCGACGGCACGGCCGTGAATACTCCGGAAGAGTTCAAGGCCTGGCTGGTGGCCAATATCGACCTCTTCTCGCGTTGCGTTGCAGAGAAGCTGCTTACCTACGCCACGGGACGCGTGCCGAACTACGCGGAGCAGCGGGAGATCGCCTTTGCCATGGCGGATGGATCGGTGACGTTCCTGACTGAAACAGTCGGGCTCACCATCTTTCGCAATTTCGGCAAGCGAGCCAGCGGTCAGCCTAAGAACGGATTGCAATGATGAAGCCGGCCTGCTGTCGAATGAGGCGTACATTCCTCCTACACGTTGTGATCACAGCTCATTTTCTGCTCGCGGGATCAGGCTGCAGCCAAGCGACGAAGGGGCCGCCGCGTCACACCGTTCAAGGGCAGGTGACGTTTCGCGGTGCACCGGTGCCGGTTGGTCGAATTACGTTTGAGCCGGATCCAGCGGCCGGCAACGAAGGCCCGCCTGGCGTGGCCGAGATCCTCAATGGACGCTATGAAACCGATCGCCGTTTCGGTGCCATCACTGGGCCGCACGTCGTCCGCATCGAGGGCTTTGAAGCCCTTGGCCCGGAGCCGATCGGGCCGGATGACGCACTGAAGCCGCTGTTTCGGGAATACCAGACGACCGTCGAACTGCCTGCCGAGCCGTCGACGCAGGATTTCGACGTGCCCGAACCACGCGGCAACAGGCCCTCGCGGCGTTGAACGAAGAACATCACGCCACGATCTCGTCGAGCGTTCCACTGCTGTCGCCGAACGACTCGATGGCGACGCCCGATTGCTGGAGCAGTGTCAGCCACGCGTTGCAGAGCGGCGTGTTCTTCGGTACGACGATGTTTTCGCCAAGCTTCACCCCGGCGCCGCGGCCCGTGATCAGCGTCGGACAGTTGTCGAGCGAATGCCCCGTGCGGATATTGCTCCCATAGACGACCGTGACATGGTCGAAGAGACTCGATCCGTCCGGTTCCTGCGTGGCCTTGAGTTTGTCGATCAGCCCGGCAAGCAGGGTGCTCTGGGTGAGATCCCGCTGCCGTGACGACTCCACGACGTCACCCGGCCGGCCGTGATAGTGGCTCATCGTGTGGGCCTCCGTCTTCAGGCCCAGGCTCGTCAGCAGCGTCGTGACCGGCTGCCGATAGGTGAGCACCCGTGTGCTGTCGGTTTGCATGGCAGCCACGATGATGTCGTACATCAGCGCGATCTCCTCACGGCCCGCGAGGTCCGGCTTGGGCTCGCCAAAGGGGGGCTCGGGCCGCGCCGCGCCGATCCATCTCTCATCGCGGGAGAGCCGTGTCTCGAGGTCGCGAATCCCCTGCAGGTATTCATCGAGTTTGTCTTGATCGGTGGCGCCGAGCGACCGGCCGAGGTCACGGGCGTTTTCCAAGGCGTTGTCGAGAATGCTCCGCCGCTGTCGGAGAAGCGCCTGCTGCTGCTCGAGTGGCGTCGTGTCTTTGGCAAACAGCCGGTGAAACGCCTCGACTGGGGTGCGCGGGCCGCCCACGGGCTTGCCACGGGGGTCCCACGAAAGCGAAAGGCCGGGGCCATGGCCGGAGCCGTTCGCCGCCGCACCGCAGTCGAGGGCCAGCGACTCAAACCGCGTGTCCGCGCCGAGCGCCCGGCCGGCGGCCTGATCGACCGAGATACTGTTGAAGAAACTCTGCCCGGGTGCGCCGTATTCGTTCGCGCCCGTCAGCCAAAACGTGCTGCCGTAGTGGCCATTGGCCGTGAACCGATTCCACAAACCCTGCACGATGCTGAAGTCGCCCTTGTGCTTCGCGAGCGGCTCGAGCAGCGGGGGAAGCGTGTAGGCCGAGCCCGGCTGGTCAAGCTTGGGATACCATTCGTCCTCGGTCACGCCCCAGCCGAAGCCGAGAAAAACCAGCCGCTTCGGCGGATTCACGGCCGAGGCGGCTGCCGCAAACCGGCGGAAGCCGAGCGACTCAAACGCCGGCAGCGCGATCAGCGCCGTGCCCGTGGCGAGCACCTGGCGACGCGAAATCCTGAGTGAACCCTGGGTCGGTCGGGAAGGCATGGCGTGAACTCCAAGGAGGGGACGGTTCGGGGCTGGCTATTTCGTACGGAAAGAACCGCTCCCCACGAGGCCGTGGATGAACGATCGCATGCCAAACTCATGGCTGCGGGCGTCATTGACGATCAAATCGATAAGCGGCTCGTCGCCAAACCCAGCCGGTCGGCCGAGGGCGTATTGGATGAGCGCGCCGGTGAATCCGCGGGCAAACTGCTCGGGCCGGGTGGCGACGATGCCACGCAGCTCGAAGAAATCGGCGAAGGCCGGGCCGCCGTGCAAGGCGCCGGAGGGATCGATCGTCCAGGTCTTCTTTGTCTTCGGGTCGGGCTTGCCCGCGGCGTTGACCGCCATGGAATGATCGGTCGTTCGCCACATGCCCACCGCATCGAAGTTTTCCATGCCGAAGCCGATCGGGTCGATCTTGCGATGGCAGCTCGCGCACTGCGGCTCTTCTTGATGCAACACGACCCGCTCGCGGGTCGTGAGCGACTTCCCGGCCAACCGTGCCAGCTGGGGCACGTTTGGCGGTGCCGGCGGCGGCGGATCGTTGAGCAGCTTGCGGAGAACCCACGCGCCCCGCTCCACCGGGCTGGTGTGCTCGCCGTTACTCCCCATCGCATGGATCGCCGCCATCCCCATCAGGCCGCCCCGCGGCGACCCGGCCGGCAAGGAGACCGGGCGAAACTCGTCACCCTGCACGCCCGCGAGGCCGTAATAGTCGGCAAGCAATCCATTCACGACCACGTAGTCCGCCGCGAGCAGATCGCCGAGCGGGCCGTTTTTTCGCAGCAGATGGGCGAACGTTTCGTAGACCTCGCGACGGGCGGCCTCCTTGGTGCTGTCGTCAAACTTCGGATACAGCGAGAGATCGAACTGGAAGAAATCAAGCCGATCCATCGCCAGCCACTGGGCCACAAAGGGCTCGACAAAGCCGGCCGACCGCGGATCATCGAGCAGGCGATTTGTCTGCGCCTCGAGAACCGTCGGCTTGAGAAGAGCCCCGCTCGTCGCCAGCCGACGCAGTTCGGCATCAGGGGCCGTGCCCCACAGGAAGTAGGAAAGCCGCGTCGCCAGCTCAAGGCCGTTGAGTTCCCGACGAGCTCCGTCGGCGCCCGGCTCCGACCGGTAGAGAAACCGGGGTGATGACAGCACGGCCACGAGCGTCTCGATGAGGGCGTCTTCGTGCTTCGCCCCGAGACCGCGGCGGGCCGCGTAGATCTCCGCCAGCCGCTCCACCTCCCCGTCGGCCGGCGGCATGCCCCGGTAGGCCGCGGCGATGAACCGCTCGACCGCTCGCTTCGCCCTGGTCGCCGGCACGGCGTCGGGGTCCTTGGCATTGAGCAGCGGCTGCAGGGCCTTCATGCCCGGAGCCATGTCGTCGGCAGAGGCAGCCTGGCGTTGGATCTCGATCCAATCAACCCAGATCGCGAGTTCAGGACCAATGCCATTGGCCTTCACCCCCTCGTCAAAGATCCGCCGGGCGGCCACACCGGTGCCCGTGTCGATCTCGCGGACCATGAATCGCCGCTTGGCCGGGTCAGCCGACCCGGCCCTGAGTGTGTAGGGAATCTCGATCACCTGCGGGGCTTCCAGCGTGCCGGTGACATGGTGGGCACTGATCGCAGGCACCCGATCACCAGAATGACGATGGCCAAACTCGATGAACCGTCGCTCTTCCGCCGCCTCGGGCCGGGCCGCGCAGCGAATACGAATCACATACTCGCCGGGCGGCCAGTCGGGCGGGATGTCGAGATTCAGCCTGGAATTCGAGTTTGGAGCCCGCCCGCCGGACGGAACGGTGAGATAGGCGCCCGTGTCGAGACCCGGCATCGACAGATACCGTTCTTCATACGGGATGAACCGTTTCTCATCGAGGATCACGGTCAGAAACTGGGGGTTGTTGCCGCTGTTGGGGATGGCGTCGTCCGGTGGCGGCAAGCCGACGAGCGACCGCCAGTGAAAGCGAAAATCTTTTTCATCTTTGAGCGAGGGCCGAGTCTTGGCGACGAACTCGGCGTTCTCCGGGCTGGCCACGGCTGCTTCGAGCTTCACGAACCACTCCCGCGCCGCCTGCTGGTTGGCCTGCAGTTTTGCATTTGCAGTCTTGAAGCTCGGCAGGGTCTTTTCGGCCTCGATCCGCAGGTATTTCCTGGTGTCGGCCGCCGCATACTTTTGAAAGGCGGCCGCGAGCGCATCGCGGCCGATCGCCTCGTACTGCTCGAACTGGCTGGCTGTCATGAAGAGACTCGCCCCAACCGTGTCGAAAGCCAGGGGGCTTGTGTCAGCCGGCAGGTCACTCACGTCGATCTCGACGCCGAGCAGGTCATGGAGCGTCTTTCTGTATTCCCGGCGGTTGAGCCGCCGCATGGCGATCCGGCCCCCCTGGTCGGCGAGCAGTTTGCGGGCCGTCACCATCGCCGTGGCCAGGTCGTCCAGAAAGTCGGCCTTGGCAGCCCGCTCCGGCTGCAGTTCGTCCTCCGGAGGCATGTCGCCGGAGTTGAGCACGTTGAGCACCTTTTGCCAGCGTTCCGCGGCGGCGATGGTGTCGATCGTGAGCGGCAGATCGTCCACCCGCACGCCCGATTCCTGCGTCTCATCGCCATGGCACCGTTGGCAGTGCACCTCGAGGAGTTGTCGATGCCGCGAGTCGATCGTAGCCTGTGGGGCGGCGACGGCGCACGGCGTGGCGACGGCACACCACGCCGTGACGACGGAACAACAGGCAAGCAGCTTCATCCGCATCGCGTCAGCCTCTCTCGTTTCATTATCGACGCAATTCGGCGCAGGCAACCTGCGCGAACACGCTTTTTTCCTGCCTGCCTGCGTCACCGGTGCAGACGGAAGGTACGCTCCCTCCGTTTTGGAACCGCCACTCACGTTCGAGGCGCCCATGGTATCTGCACGTTCGCCCGCCGCTGTCCTGGTTGCTTGCGGCTTCGTCGCCGCATTTTCCTCAATCGCAGCGGCCGACGACGCTGCCTGGCTGCGGGACAAGGGCACGCTCATCTTCAAGGATTCGTTCGACCGTGAGGAAGACGGCAATCTCGCAAAGGCGCTCGGTAATGGCTGGAACAGCGCCACGGCCAACCGTGTGCCCGACGTGAAGCAGGCCGACCTCGACGGTGGTGTGCTCAAGGTGATCAATGAGCCGCGGGCCGGCCACCAGCCCCACATCCACCACGAGGCCGGCTTCACCGATGGCGGGGCGATCGTGCGGTTCAAACTGCCGGGGACCGGCAAGACCGACACGCTCACCGTCGGCTTCGTTGACCGAGAGACCAAGGGCATCCACGCGGGCCATCTCTGCTATGCCATCATTTCAAATGCCCCGCCCAAGATTCGGCTGACCGACTACAAGACCGGCGTCATGAACCTCGAACTGCGACAGCGGCGGCAAAGGTACCTCGACGCCAAGGAGCCTCTCCCGGCAGATCTGGCGGCCCTTCTCGCCACGAAGGAAAAAACGTTTTCCTGGGACGCCGACAACGAGTGGCACACGCTCGTGCTCGTCACCGAAGGAGACGAAATGCGGGTGACGCTCGATGGCAAGCCGCTCGGCAGCCATCGCTCGGAGGGCTTCGCCCATCCCATGAAGCGGTGGTTCAGCCTGCTGATGAACCCCTCGGCCTGGATCGACGAGGTGGAGGTCTGGAAGGTGAAATGACTTTCCGCATGCCTCCTTCATGGCATAGCTACCATGGTGGGGGGTGAAATCTCGCCAGACGCACCGGGGACGAGGCCACGATTACCAACGACGGCCCCGAGTCGGCCGAAGTGGGCCTGTGGATCGTAGCCGACCGCGGCTGGGAGTCGATCGCCGACTATGCCCGTCTTGAGCCGAGTACCGCGGCAACGACCGTCTTGATTGACATCATGATGCATCTTGCATACATTTTGATGCATGAGGACCACGATCTCGATCCCTGACGATCTGCTTCGCAAGGCGAAACAAATCGCCGCGGAACGTTCCTGCACACTCAGTGACGTGGTTCAAGAAGCACTGCAAAAAGCCTTTGCGCAGTCCCGATCGGCCGGCCGGCGGCGGCCGACACGGCTCACCACCTTTCGTGGCCAAGGGGTTCTTCCGGGCATCGATCTCGACAGTTCCGCGACGCTGCTCGACGTGATGGAGGGTCGGTGATCCTGCTCGATGTGAACGTGCTCGTCTATGCGCACCGAGAGGAAACCGATCGGCACGAGGACTACCGCAGGTGGTTGGAAGAGCATCTCGATTCTTCGATCGGCTGCGCGGTATCTGACCTGGTACTCAGCGGCTGCCTGCGGATCATCACCCACCCCCGGATCTTCAATCCACCGACCCCCATGGACCGGGCGATTGCCTTCGTCAGCGAGCTCCGAGAACACGACAATCTCGTCGTGCTGGCACCAGGCCCACGGCACTGGCAGATTTTTCTCGACCTCTGCCGTCGCTCCCAAGCACGAGGCAACCTCGTCGCCGATGCCTATCATGCGGCACTGGCTCTGGAGACGGGAGCCGAGTGGATCACGACGGATCGCGACTACGCCCGCTTCCCCGGGCTGCGCTGCCGTCACCCGCTGGATTGATGGGTGTCGATAAAGGCTTCTGATGTGCGGATGGGCTCGCGAACCAAAAAACGCACGCGGCTGAGTCGTTGGCCGTTTTCTTGCTTGTCATGTGCGGCACATGCAACTATGCTTAAAACATGAGCAAGATGATCCAGATTCGCAACGTTCCTGACGCGGTCCACGCCACGCTCAAATCGCGGGCGGCACTCGCCGGTCAGCCGCTCACCGAGTTTCTGCTCGCCGAAATCCGCCGGGTCGCCGAACGGCCGACGCCAGAGGAACTCGCCCAACGCCTTCTGCAGCGCACCAGTGTCCGCCTCAAGACCTCGCCGGCCAAAGCGGTACGCTTGGAACGGGATCGGCGATGATCGTGCTCGACGCATCGGCGGCCTTGGAGCTTTTGCTTCGCGCTCCCGATCATCCGGACCTCGTCGCCAAGATTCTGCGCTCGGGTGAAACGATCGCCGCTCCGCACATCCTCGACCTGGAGGTGACCCAGGTGCTGCGGCGCTTCGTGATGACTGGCGAGCTGACGGAGTCGCGGGCCCGCGAGGCCCTCGATGACCATCGCGCCCTGGGTATTGTTCGATATCCCCACGACGGCTTGCTCGACCGGGTCTGGGAGCTCCGTGCGAACTGCACGGCCTACGATGCCGCCTACCTCGCGCTTGCGGAGGCGCTCGACGCGGTGTTGATCACCTGCGACCGACGGCTGGCCGACGTGCCCGGAAGCCATGCGGCAGTCGATGTGATCACACTGTGACTGAGTCGGCCCGCCAGGCAGCGACAAAGGCTTCCGCGAAGCAGCTGACCTCAGGCGGGGTCATGCCCGGCTTATAGAGAGCCGATCCAAGACCGAAGCCCGTGGCACCGGCGGCCCGCCAGGAAGCCATCGACTCCGGGGTGATGCCCCCCACCGGCACAAGCGGCATGCCCTGCGGCAACACGGCCCGCCATGCCTTCAGCGCAGCCGGCCCCAACTGCTCGGCAGGAAAGAGCTTGAGGAAGTCGGCACCCGCTTCGACCGCCGCAAAGGCCTCCGTGGGCGTGCACACGCCCGGGCCGCTCAGCATGCCGGCCGCTCGCGTGGCGGCGATCACGGCAGGATGCATGGTGGGCGAGACCACGAGGCTGCCTCCGGCCGCGGCTACCTGCGCGACGTCGGCCGCCGACACCACGGTACCGCCGCCGACCGTTGCGGCATTTCCTAAAGCGGCGGCCAGCCGCCGAATGCTTTCGATCGGGTCTGGAGAGTTGAGCGGTACCTCGATCAGACGAAAACCGGCGTCAACCAGCACGCGGCCGATCGCCACGACCGCGTCCGGCGTAACCCCGCGCAAGATTGCAATGAGCGGCACTTCGGCGAAGTGACATTTCGCCTGGTCACGGTCCGCCATGGGACACCCTCACGTTCTGCTCTTCGGTAGCCCGAGACACGAGGCCGGCGGCTACGGCGATCTGCCACAGCCCACGCGGGCCCGTCTCGTTCAACACCCGCACGCGGTCGATGCCAAAGGTCGCCAGGGCGATCCGATAGCGGTTGCAGAGCGCCGGGTCGCCGAGCAGTACGAGCGGCGGACAGGCCGTAGCCCTGAGGCCGGCGAGCACGCTGCGAATCTCTTCACCGATGAGGAGGCCCGAGAGATAGTCGAGGGTTTGCGATGCGGTGAGCTCGCCGGTGAGAAACAGGCTGCGGCTTGAAAAAAGCCGCGCCGCGACGCCGCTCGCCCCGCTCTGCCGCGCCGCCTGCACGCCCTTCGCGAAAGCCTCGCGATCGAAAATCCCCGGCTGATCGACAAGGCCCGCCTCCTTGGCCGGCCGGCCGACGATCGAGTGATCGCGCAGCAGCGCGAAGAGTTCGCCGGTGAGATACGTCGTGAACCGGGTCACGCGGCCGTCGTCGATCATCGCCCACTTGCAATGCGTACCTGGCAGCACACACAGCGCTGCCGCCGCCAGATCCGGCTCGAGAGCGAGGGCCCCGATGATCTGCATCTCCTCGCCCCGCATGACGTCGGGGACGGGCCCCACCTGGCTCAACCCCGGCACAAGATGGATCGTGCCCGCGCCGGATTCGAAGGCCACGAGCCCCTGCGCGATCGAATTTGGGTCGGCGGGGCAGGCCACATACGGCACCTCATGCCAGCCGTTGCGGCTCCCCACCATGCCCGCCGCCACGACCGGCAGCCACGGGCAGCGATCGAGCCACTCCCCCGCGACGCCGCGGAAAGCCGCGGCATAGCCTCCCGCCGGCAGGTGCTGGATGCCATGGCCCGTGGCGCGACGGTCGAGCAGCCTGCCATCGGCCCCGAGCAGATACGCCCGCAGCGACGACGTGCCCCAGTCGAGGCCGATCATGACCGGATCAGACGCTGTCATCGAAGCGATCGCTCCATGCAATGCCGAGGCCGGGCTCGGTGGGCACACGATACACAGCCCCTTCGCGGACGATGGGCTGCGCGAGAAACGAGTTGGCCGTGGCGAGCACATTCGGATTGAACTCGCACAGCGGACAGTTTTCCAAAGCGGCCGCCACGTGGATCGCCGCCGCGATCTGTGGCCCCATCGCGATGCTCACGTGCGGGACGACGGAGCCCCCGAAGGCCCGGGCGATCGCCAGCGTACCCGTGATGCCGCAGCGGCCGAGGTCGGGCTGAAGCGTCTTGGCGATCCCGAAAAACGGCTGCATCTCGCGGAGCGTGCGATAGCTTTCGCCGACGGCCAGCGGGGTCGTGATCGCCGCCGCCAGCTCCGCGTGGGCCGTAACCTCCTCGGGATAAAGCGGGCACTCGAGCCACCCGCAGTCGCGGGCATCGAGGTCGCGGGCCATCGCCACCGCCTCCGCGGGCGGGAGATGCCAGAGGGCATCGACGGCAAAGTTCATCCCCGCCGGCAGGGCGTCGGCGATCGCCAGCAGATCGGCCCAGTCAGACTCGTAGTAAAGCTTGACGAGGTTGATTCCCTCGTCATGAAACCGCGCCGCAAACGCCGCCCGCTCCGCCGGCGTCGCGCCCGCCGTGCCGCTGAGATAGACGGGCACCGCTCGCTTGGCCGCGGCCGCGAGCAGGTCGCACACGGGCTTCCCGGCGATCTTGCCGGCCAGATCCCACAGCGCGATGTCGACACCACTCATCGCGTCGAGCATGAAGCCGCCACTGTGGCCACGGACCCGCATCGTCGCATACATGCGGTCCCAGAGTTGGCTGATGCGGGCCGGCGACCCGTCAAACTCCTCCCCTTCGAGGGCCGGCCGCAACAAGCGATCGACGATCGCACAGGCCACTTCTGGTGCCAGCGGTGCCTGCGCCTCGCCGTAGCCCACACGGCCGTCGGAAAGCCGCACCACCACGATCGCCGTCTCGAAATCGACCGAGTAGAGCACCGGATACGCGGTCGACCAACGGTAGCGACCCTCTCCGGCAAGGCTGGTCGGGGAGCCTGCCGTTCCCTGGGAGGCCGCGAGATCTCGCGGCTCACGGATCGCCAGGGCATAGATCGATTCAATCCGCGTCACGAGCCACCTTCCTCGACAAGCGGCTTCTGCACCAGCCATCGCGTGAGCAGATAAGACACCGGATGCAGCACCGCCATGATCATGAAGATCGCATCGTAGCCAAACCAGGCCACGAGGTAGCCTGTCATCCAGGTAAAGAGCGTGCCCCCGAGGCCGGTGCCGAAGGCGAGGAGCCCCGAAACGGTGCCGATCACCGGCTTCGGAAAGACGTCGTTGGTGAGCGTGTTTTGGTTGGTCTTCCAGGCCATGTGGGCGAAGGTGACCAGGCAGATCAGCCCGAGCGTGAGCCCGCGCGACGACACCTGATTGATCGCCAGCGACACGGGCATCACCAGCGCGAAGGGCAGCATCACGGCGAGCCGAGCCGGAATCGCCGTCTTTCCGCGGGCGATCAGCCGGCCGCTGGCCCAGCCACCGAAGATCGCGCCGAGATCAGCCGCCAGGTAGGGCAGCCAGGCGAGCATCCCCATCTCGGCCATCGAGAAGCCGCGATGCTCGACCAGATACTTGGGCAGCCAGAAGAGATAAAACCACCAGACGGGGTCGGAGAGAAACCGGCCCAGCAGCAGTCCCCAGGCCTGCGGATGCGAAAGCACATCGCGCCACCGGATGGTGACCTTTGCCACCGCCGCGGGCGTATCGCCCACCACGAGCGCCCGCTCCTCATCGGTGATCCGGGGATGGCTCTCCGGTGGGTGGTAGAGCAGCAGCCAAAACACGAGCCACACGAATCCCAGCGATCCCGTGATGAGAAATGCCGGCTGCCAGCCGTAGCGGGCGTTGATCCAGGTGATCACCGGCGGGGCGAGGATCGCGCCGATCGCGGCGCCGCTCTGGATGATGCCGTGGACGAGCGCCCGCTCCTTCGCCGGATACCACTCGCTCACCGCCTTGAAGGCGGCCATGAAGTTGCCCGATTCGCCCATGCCGAGCAGAAACCGCAGCGCCCCCAGCGACCAGGCTCCGCGGGCGAAGGCGTGGGCCATGTTGGCCACCGACCACCACACCATGAAAAGACTCAGCGAGGCCCGCGTGCCAAACTTGTCGACCAGCACCCCCGAGCCTACGTACATCACGGTGTAGGCGGCGAGAAAGGCCGTCAGGATGTTGGCATACTGGATGTCGGAGATCCCGAGGTCGCGACCGAGCACCGGCGCGAGCACGGAGAGCGTCTGGCGGTCGACATAGTTGATGACCGTCGAGAAGAACAGCAGTCCGGCGATCCACCAGCGCAGATGGGGGATCTTCATCGGGCCGGTATCCTCACGACGCCACCACCATCGCGGCCGGTTCCCGGTCGGCCAGCCGCCGCAGATGGGCCAGTTCCGCCAGGCTCTCGCCATCGAGCGAGGCCGTCGGATGCCGCACGTGGGCCGACGTGATCACGCCCGCCGCCACGAGGTTGTGTTTCTGGGCCGACACGCCGAGGCCCGGCTGCAGTTCAAATCGCAGCAGCGGCAGGATCCGCGCGAAGACGCTCCACGCAGCGTCGCTTCGCCCCGCCTCGAGGTGGTTCCAGGTCTCGACGAGATCGCGGGTGCGGTCACTGCCGGGCATCTGGCCACGGGCTCCCCGCTGCCATTCCTCGATGAAAAACTGGCAGTTGAGACCGCCGAAGAGGGTGAGGGCATCGCCTGCCTGCTTCGCCACGGCCGACACCTTCGGCGGCGTCGGTGGCGCTTCAATCTTCACATACTCGACCCGTTCGATCTCTCGACCCATGCGGGCCAGAAGCGCCGGCGGCATGGCCACCTGGGTCATGAGGGGGGCGTCTTGCACCATGATCGGGATGCCGACGGCCGCCGAGATGGCCTCAAAATAATGCATCAGGCCATCGCCGTCGGTCTTCAGGTAGTAGGGGGGCAGCACCATCAGACAGTCGGCGCCGAGCCCTTCGAGTTCCTTGCTCAGCTCGACGGCTGCATCGGTGCCGGTGTGGCCACTGGAGGCGACGAGCGGCACGCGGCCACCGACCCGCGTGGCGATGCGGCGCATCAGCTCGATGCGTTCACCCGCCGACAGGGTGTAGCCCTCGCTGGCGTTGCCGAAGAGGCCGAGGCCGTGGGCTCCCTGCTCGAGGAGGAAATCGATGAGCCGATCCTGGCTCGCAAAGTCGACCGAGCCATCTCGATGAAACGGCGTGTTGACGATCGGATAGACACCGGCAAAAGCAGCAGGCACGGGAACCCTTCACGCACACGATGAAACCAACAAATCCGACCACTCGCGGAGGGTCGGAACCACTCGCCATGAATGTATGTGAGCATGGCATTGTGCCCCACGGCGCGATTGCGGCAACTTCCTACAGAATTGCGACGCCTGACGTATTCCGGACATGGAACCCGGCTTGCGAAACTGGTAGCGTGCGACGGCGTTACAGGAATTGAGGAGGCCTCATGCGAACGTCTCTTTTCAACCAGCTACTGGTTCTCGCAATCACCTGCTCGGCGACGCTGCGCAGCGTCGCCGACGAGGATTTCAGCCAGTTTGGCATCTTTGCCAAGACGTCGCCCCGGGCCGCCGCCTGCGAGCCGGGCACCACGACGCTCCCTCTCGAAATACGGCATGGCGACCGGATCTGCCTGATCGGCAACACGCTCTTCGAACGGGCGCAGCTCTTCGGGCAACTCTCCGCCACGCTCCACGCCGCCTTTCCCGACAACCACTTGGTGATCCGCAATCTGGCCTGGTCGGCCGATGAGATCGACCTCACGCCCCGCCCGGAAAACTTTGCCGACATCGATCAGCACCTCACGTATTTCAAGGCCGATGTGATCATCGCGGCCTACGGCTTCAACGAGTCGTTTGCCGGCTCGGATGGTCTGCCCGCGTTTCGCACGAAACTGATGGCGTTTCTCACCAGTCTCCGGTCGAAGGCCTTCAACAGGTCATCGGCTTCGCGGATCGTGCTCGTCTCCCCGATCGCCAACGAAAACCGGCCGGGCGTCGCCGCAGCCGATCTCAACAACGCCCGCATCCGCTCCTACACGGAGGCGATGCGGGAGGTCGCCGAGGCACAGGGCGTCGGCTTCGTCGATCTCTTCGAGCCCACCCTCGGCCCCCTCGCCGATCCCGCCACCACGCTCACGATCAACGGCTGCCACCTCACCAAGGAGGGCTACGACCTGCTCGCCGAGGTGTTCTTCCGCGGCTGCTTCCAGTCGCCGCCACCCGTCGTCGAGGAGCGGCTGCGGCTGGCGGCGATCGACCTCGATCTGCAGTTCTTCCGCCGCTACCGGCCACTCAACACGTTCTATTACACCGGGGGCCGCAACAAGGACTACGGCTACCTCGATTTCCTCCCCGCGCTTCGCAACTTCGACATCATGTGCAGCAATCGGGATCGACGGATGTGGGACATCGCCCACGGCCGGCCGGTGCCCGACACGATCGACGACTCGAATCTGCCGGCCATGCCGCCGGTCAACGAGACCCGCGGGGCCAACGAGTGGCTGCCCGCCGCCGAGGAACAGAAGGCATTCAAAGTAGACCCGCGGTTTGAGGTAAATCTCTTCGCGGGCGAAGAACAGTTTCCCGAGATTGCCAATCCGATCCAGTGCCGCTGGGACGCGCGCGGAAGAATGTGGGTGAGCACGTCGCAGGCCTATCCGCACGTCTACCCGGGCATGGCGTCACGAGACCGGCTCGTGATCCTCGAAGATACCGACGGCGACGGCCGGGCCGACACGTCGAAGGTCTTTGCCGACAACCTCCACCTGCCGCTCTCCTTCGAGTTTGGTGACGGCGGCGTGTATGTCTCCGAGCAGCCGTATCTCACGTTTCTGAAAGACACCGACGGCGACGACCGTGCCGACACCCACGACGTGATCGTCTCCGGCTTCGGCACGGAAGACTCACACCACTCGCTGCACGACTTCATCTGGTCGCCTGACGGCGGCCTCCTCTTTCGGGAAAGCGTGTTTCACCACTCGCAGGTCGAGACGCCCTACGGGCCGGTCCGCCAGCAAAACAGCGGCTGGTTTCGCTATGAGCCGCACTCATTTCGGCTGACGTGCTTCGGCACCTATCCGAGCACCAATCCGTGGGGCGTGGCCTACGACCCGTGGGGCAACCACGTGGCTAGCCACCCGATCTTCGCCGAGGCCTTTCATTCTCTCGATCCGCCCTATCCGCAGCAGCATCAGCCGCCCACCGGCCTCCAGGCCTATTCGGGCACCTGCGGCCAGGCCTTCGTCGACGCACCCGGCTTTCCCGATGCACTGCAGGGGGGCTTCATCAAGGCCCGCTACAAGCCGACCAACCGCATCGAGATCCATACGTGGCTCGAAACCGACTCCGGCTACAACGAGCAGTATGTCGGCGACCTGCTCTTTTCCACCAACCTGAGTTTCATTCCGGTCGACTGCCACTTCGGCCCACGGGGCGACCTGTTCGTGGTCGACTGGTACAACCCGGTGAAGGGCCATGCGCAGTACTCGCTCCGCGACACCCGCCGCGACCGCGAGTCGGGCCGCATCTGGCGGATTGTGCCGAAGGGGCACTCCCCCGCGCCGCTGCCGAAGATTGCCGGGGCCAGCGAAGCCGAACTGGCCACCCTGCTGGGCCACAAGGAGTTTCGCGTCCGCTATCTCGCCACCCGCGAGCTCGCGCTCCGCGATCGTCAGACGGCGATCGTGGCTGTCGAGGCATGGGCCAAGGGCCTCGATTCAGCCGACCCGCACCACCTGCGGCATCAGGCCGAGGCGATGTGGGCGTGTTCCACACTGGGCCGGCCGCGGCCCCACCTGCTCCTCGACCTCGCCGGATCCACCGATCATCACGCCCGGGCCGCGGCGATTCGCCAGCTGCGGTTCTGGCACGATGCGATGCCTGATCATGACGAACTCGTGATGCGAGCGGCCACCGACACCTCGGGACTCGTGCGCATGGAGGCCGCGATCACGGCCAGCTGGATCGGCACCCGTGCAGCGCTCGACGCCGTTCTCGAGGTCTGCCGCCGCCCGCTGGCCGGTCATCTCGCCTACGCGGCGACGTGCGCGCTCGAATCCCACCTGCTCCGCCGTCACTGGGAGGGCGATCCCACCTCGCCGGTGCCGGCGATTCTCGCGCGGGCCCGGCGGAGCTTGAAGATCGCCGAGCCCAAGCCGACCGCCGAAGAGCGGGCCTTCGACAAGCAGCCGGGCGTGAGCGAGATACGAATCTCATGCGAGCCGGAGCGGATGCTGTTTACGACGCGGCAGTTTGCCGTGCTGCCGGGCCAGCCGGTGAAGCTCGTCTTCACCAACCCCGACGCCACCGACCACAACTTCGTGATTGTGCAGCCGGGAGCGCTCGCCGAAGTGGGGATGGCGGCCAACAACATGGCCAAGGATTCCAAAAATGCCGCCGGCGACTTTATCCCCGAGTCGAAGCGGGAGCTGATCGTCGCGGCGACGCCGATGATCGGCCCCACCCGCAAGGCGCAGGCCCACGTGCTGCGGTTCACCGCCCCGTCGGAGCCGGGCGTCTACCCGTATGTCTGCACGTTCCCCGGCCACTGGATCGTGATGAACGGGCAGATGGTCGTGGCCAAGGATGCGGCCGAGATCGAGGAACTGCTCGCCGCCTGCAAGCCGACGATCGTGAAAGCCTGGACACTCGAAGACTTTCCCACCGTGAGCACCTCCCGCGACGAGCAGGCCCTCATGCGGGGCATGCATGCCTTCGCCAAGGCGCAATGCACGCAGTGCCATGTCGCGGCCGGCCACGGGGTGAACCTGGGGCCAAATCTGGTCGAGAGCGTGAAGAAGTATCGCGGTCGCGATCTCCTCGAGCAGATGCTCGACCCGTCGAAGTCGATCCACGAGAAATACCGCACGATGCAGTTTGTGCTCGACAGCGGGAAGGTCGTGTCGGGCGTCGTGCTCGAGGAAACGCCTGTGGCCTACCGCGTGGCGACGAATCTTCTCATGCCGGATCAGGTCACCGTGATCAAGAAGGATGAAATCGACGAGCGGCTGGCCGGCACGGTCTCGGCGATGCCGGCTGGTCTGCTCAACGTGCTCACCCGCGACGAGATCCTCGACCTCGTGTCGTTCGTCGAGGCCGGCGACGACCTCCCCGCAGCGCTTCGCCACGCATCACCCCATCGCCCAGAGCGGACATCGTCGGAGGCAACCTCGCGTTGACTTAGTTCAGTTTCTAGTCTACTATCGTGGTATGCGAACGACGCGACTCAACATGCACGACGCGAAAACCCATCTTTCGCGGCATATCAGCGAGATGAAGGGGGATGATCGGCTGGTCATCTGCAATCGTCACCGCCCGGTCGCGGAGGTGCGACTCCTTCCGCAGCCGCGAACTGCGCCGCGTCGCATCGGCGCCGCCAAGGGGGAGTTTTGTGTGCCTGACGCCTTTTTTGAGCCACTCCCGGATGACATTCTCGAGGCATTTACGAACCCGGCATGAGACTGCTGCTCGACACCCACACATTTCTGTGGATGATCACGGCCGATCCATCGCTCTCCGCTACGGCTCGTGATCTGATTGCATCCGCCGACAACGACGTCTGGCTCAGCGCCGCCTCATCCTGGGAAATTTCAATCAAGTTTGGCCTCGGAAAATTGCCGCTGCCCGAGGAGCCCGACCGCTATCTTCCGCGGATGCGACAACGATCAGGAATCGAGCTGCTGCCGATCGGAGAGGCGGAGGTCTGCCAGATTCATCGGCTACCCGCCATCCATCGTGATCCCTTCGACCGTCTACTCGTCGCGCAGGCCAACTGTCATGGGCTTGTGATCGTCACCGACGATCCCGTCATCGCCCGCTATCCGGTCCAGACCACCTGGTGAACACCCGATCGCTGGAGAGATACCCGATGGCCACTCGCTTCTTCGAAATCACCAACACCGTCGCCTTTCTCGCCTGGATCGCGCTGGTGCTCTTTCCTGGCCGACGGGTCGTCTCGCACCTGCTCTGCGGGATCGTCGTGCCCGCCCTCCTCGCCATCGGCTATGCATCGGTGATCGGCTGGAAGTTCACCCAAAACGGCCCGCCTCCGGGTGATGTGATGACGATCGCCGGGCTGCGGGCCGTGTTTGCCGACGACTGGGTGTTCGCCGCGGCGTGGACCCATTATCTCTGCTTCGACATGGTGGTGGGGGCCTGGATCGCCCGCGACGCCGTGCGGCTCGGCATCCCGTGGCCGCTGCGGACCGTGGCTCTCGTGCTCACGTTTCTCGCCGGGCCCGTCGGCTTTCTGATCCACGTGATCGCCCGGCTCACGCTGCGGCGGGCGGTGGCGACCGACGATCACGCGCCCAGCCCGAGCACGTCTTTGCAGTAGCCGATGCTGCGGTCGAGTTCGGCGAGTTGATACCGCTGCTCAGCCGCGGCCTTGCCTTCTTTCGGCGGCGTACACGGAGGAATCGGCTTGCCGCGCTGTGCCAGGGCGAGAAACGCCGCCAGGTCCTCCGCCCGCGCCGTCGGGAACTGCCGCCAGAAGTCCTCGTGGTAAATCGGGAATGTCCGGGGAAAGCCGGAGATCGTTTCGATATGCACCGTCACCCCCGGGCACCGCTCGGCGAACAGCTTGAAGAATGCTCGAAAATCGACGCCGCCCTCTCCCATCGCCGTCCACTGGGCGGTGACGCCTTCCCGGGATTCCCACACCATCGTGTCGCGAAGGCTCGTCGTGAGCACGTACGGAGCCAGGGTGGCCAGCGCCCGCACCGGATCCTCGAGCGTCCAGCAGGCGTTGCCCGAGTCAAAGTTCCCCCCCACAAACTCCGGCCCCGCCGCTTCGACGAGCTGCTTGAGTTCAATCGACTGCATGTCGCCGGCATGGTTCTCCACGGCGATCTTCACGCCGGCGTCGAGTGCCCGGCTGCGGCCCGCCTTGAGCACTTCCACGGTGTCGGCGATGCGGGCGTCGATGCCGCCGTCGGTGAGCCGGTCGGACTGATTGCCGAGGATCACGCGAAACGCCGGCGACCCGAGGGCTCGCGCCATGCGGATGCCGAGCGCCAGGTGCTCGTCTGCCGTGCCCCAATCGGGCTTGAAGGTCTTCGACGTCGGGCAGATGCTCCATGATCCCAACGCGATCGCCACGCCCTTGTCGGCGGCATAGCGACGCACGTCGCCGAGTGAACCATCGTCGAGCCGACCCTCGAACGGGCCGAAGTCGGTGATGAAGACGGAAGTGCAGCCGAGCGAAACGGCATGATCAACCAGTTGCCGGGCATTCCACTGCATGGCCCGCACGGCGAAGTTGTCGAACCCGAGCGGGATCCGCGGGCGAGTCTCCACCCCGGCGTGAACCACGCCCTGCGCCACCCCCACACCGGTCGCCACTGTCGAAGCCAAAAACGCCCGCCGATTGATGTCCATCGGCCGGCGTTCGTCCTGCATTTTTCTCATAGCCATCACGTTCACTCCCCGAGGCTGGTGTATCCGACTCAAGCCGTAGCAGGCGGTGGTGACCGCCGGGCCGCCAGCCACGCCAATGCCGTCACAACCGCCGGCATCGCGAGGCAGGCGACACCGATAGCCAGGATCGCCGCCGTGGCCGACGACGCATCGAACCGGCTGCGGCCGGCGAGCGTTTGCACCAGCGCGTAGAGCAACACGAGCCCGGTGCCGACCGTCGCCGACAGCACGAACCGATGCCGACGTTTCTCTCCGATGCCCGCCTGCCTTGCTGCCCACGCGAGCATGGGCAGCCACTGGATCGCGTGGATCACCGCGCCGTGAGGAAACTTGGGCACGCCCGCGGCGCCAAACTGGTCGGGCTCGAGCCCGTGTTCGAGGCGATACTCGCCGTTGACGCTCACCCAGATGCCAAGCAGGCAGGAGATCACGAGAAACACGAGCCCCGCCCGAATCGCCAGCCTCATGTCGCGGGCAACGGGCATCGTCTGGCGAAACGACCGGAGCATCAGGTCGGCGGAGACGAGCGTGACCCACAGGATGAGCGCTCCCATCAGGTCGTAGAGCACCGAGTCGAGGAGCGTCGCGCGATTGAAATGGCTGGCCACACCGCGCCACCGCTGGAGATCGATGAGACCGACCTCGATCACGAGCGCGACCGTGGTGAGCCACGACAGGGGCACATCCAACCGGCGACTCGGCAGCTTCGACCACACCCAGCCCATCGACACCGCCGTCAGGCCGCCCGAGATGCCAAACAGGATCGGCTTCCGCCAGGTCACCGGCCCTTCCCACGGTCCACCGAGCACGGCCCACACCGCCACATGCACGAGGCCGCTGCTCAGCAGGAGCATGCCGCTGGCCGCCAGCGGCCAGGCCCGGCGGTCGTGCCACCACGGCGAAGAGTCGGTTGCACAAGCGGCCTCGATCATGATTCTGGAAGTCTACCCTCCCTTCGGCGACACTACGCATCATGAACACTCGCACCTTCGGACGGACCGGCTGGCAGGTTTCTGAGATCGGCTTCGGCGCCTGGGGCATCGGCGGCGGCCAGTGGGGGGGCGCCGACGAGGCCGAATCGATGGCCACGCTCCATGCGGCCCTCGACTCCGGGATCACGTTTTTTGACACGGCCGATGTCTACGGCGACGGCCTCTCCGAACGGCTGATCGGCCGACTGCGACGCGAACGCACGGAGCCGTTTGTGATCGCCACGAAGGCCGGCCGGCGGCTCTCCCCGCACACGGCCGACGGCTACAACGCCGCCAACCTCACGGCTTTCATCGATCGCAGTCTCACGAACCTCGGCGTCGAGCGGCTCGATCTCGTGCAGCTGCATTGCCCACCCACCGAGGTCTACTACCGGCCCGAAGTTTTTTTAGCGCTCGAAGATCTCGTCTCCGCCGGCAAGATTCGCTTCTACGGCGTGAGCGTCGAACGAGTGGAAGAAGCCCTCAAGGCGATCGAGTATCCCGGAGTCCAGTCGGTGCAGATCATCTTCAATCCTTTCCGGCTGCGGCCTGCCGAACTGTTTTTCAGGGAGGCGCTCCGCCGGCGGGTGGCGGTGATCGCCCGGGTGCCGCTGGCCAGTGGCATGCTTTCGGGCCGCTACGCCGCCACGACGACGTTTCCCGCCGACGACCATCGGGCCTTCAATCGCGAGGGGGCGATGTTTGACCGGGGCGAGACATTCTCCGGCGTCGACTACGAGACCGGGCTGGCTGCCGTGGAAGAGCTGCGGCCGCTGGTGCCGCCCGGGGCCACGCTCGCCCAGTTCGCCCTCCGGTGGATTCTCTCCTTCGACGCCGTCACCACCGTGATTCCCGGCGCCCGCCGGCCGGGGCAGATCGAGGAAAACGCCCGAGCCGCCGAGCTACCGGCCCTGTCGGCCGACACGTTGCAGGCGGTCGCCGCCATCTACGACCGCCACATTCGCCCACTGGTGCACCACTGCTGGTGACGCTATCGCCGCATCTATTCGCTCCATCATTCATTCAAGGAGTCTTTCATGCTGCTGCGTCTTTGCCTGATCATGCTGGGGCTCGGCCTCGGCCCGACGGCCCTCGCCCGCGACGTGACCTTTCACAAACAGACGCTCACCGAGCGGTTCGTGGCCGAGGGCTGCGCCGTGGCCGACTTCGACCGCGACGGCCATGCCGACATCACGGCCGGCAACGGCATCTGGTTTGGGCCCGATTTCGCCACGCGGATCGACTTCACGCCTCCCGCCGACAATCCGTCAGGCCCGTCGAAGACGCCCTACGACCCGGCCCGCGGCTACTCCGACTACTTTCTCGCCTTCGCCCACGATTTCACTGGCGACAGCTGGCCCGACGTCCTCGTCTATGGCCTGCCGGGTGAGCCGGCGCGGGTCTTCGTCAATCCCCAACTCCGCGACCAGAGCCGTGCCCCGGGGCCATGGGCCAAGCATGCGGTGTTCGACGTGGCCGACGGCGAGTCGCCCGATCTCCTCGACATGAATGGTGACGGCAAGCCCGAACTCTTCGTGCACTCGAGCGAAAAGAACATGCAGGGAGGCCAGCTCGGCTTTGCCGAGATCGACTGGGCCGCGCCGCTCGCCACGGCCCGCTTTCATGCGATCACGCCCCGAACAGCAGAGAACGACAAGAAATACTTCCGCTACACCCACGGCTCGGGGGCCGGTGACGTCAACGGCGACGGCCGGCCCGACATCCTCACGAAGGAAGGCTGGTTTGAGCAGCCGGCCGACACGAGCCCCGGCACGCTCTGGCCGTTTCATCCGGCGGCTTTCGCCCCGCCCGGCGGCCGCGGCGGCGCGCAGATGCACGTTCGCGACGTCAACGGTGACGGCCGCAACGACGTGATCACGAGCCTCGACGCCCACGGCTACGGCCTGGCGTGGTTCGAGCAGCAACCCGACGGCAGCTTTGCCCAGCGGGTGATTCTCGACCCCCAGCCCGGCGACAACCCGGCGGGCGTGTCGTTCAGCCAACTGCACGCCGTGGCGATGGCCGACATCGACGGCGACGGCCTCGACGACATCGTGACGGGCAAGCGCCGGTGGGCCCACGGCATCAAGGGCGATGCGGAGCCCAACGCACCGCCGGTGCTCTACTGGTTTCGTCTGGAGCGGGATGGCAAAGGGGGCGCGACGTTTGTGCCCCATCGGATCGATGCCGACAGCGGCGTGGGCACGCAGGTGACCGTCGCCGACCTCAACGCCGACGGCCGGCCCGACATCGTCGTCGCCAACAAGCGGGGCGTGTTCACCTTCACGCAACAGTAGGACAGGTTTCCAAACCTGTCATGATGGAAGACAGGTTTCCAAACCTGTCTCAAATCCCGTGGTTTCGTGCCAATGGCAGGTCGGAGACCTGTCCCCCAAGCATGCTCCTCCTCCCCACCTCCTGCGATGTGCTCATCATCGGCGCCGGAGCCGCCGGCCTCTTCGCCGCCACGTGGGCGGGCCACGCCGCCCGTGATCTCGGCCGACCGCTCGAGATCGTGGCGGTCGACGGCGCCAGAAAACTCGGGGCGAAAATCCTCGTCGCCGGCGGTGGCCGCTGCAATGTCACCCACTGGCAGGTCGGCGAGGCCGACTTCGCCGGCAGCACGCCCCCCGCCATCCGCAAGGTGCTCCGGCGGTTCACGGCTGACGACACGGTGGCCTTCTTCCGCGACGCGGGCGTCGAACTCAAGCGGGAAGAGACCGGCAAACTGTTTCCCGTCACCGACTCGGCCCGCACGGTCCTCGACGCCCTCGTGCGGCAGGCAGAAGCAGCCGGGGCCACGCTCATCCATCCGGCCCGCGTCGAGGCGGTTGACCGTGTCGAAGGCCTCTTTCACGTGACCACCTCGGCCGGCCCGATCACCGCCCGCCGCGTGGTCCTCTGCACCGGCGGCAAATCACTCCCCAAGTCGGGCAGTGACGGCGGCGGCTACCGGCTCGCCCAAGGGCTGGGCCACTCGCTCACCGCGCCCATCGTGCCGGCACTCGTACCCCTCCTGCTGCCACCCGGCCACTGGATCACCACGCTCTCCGGCCTCACGCTGCCCACCGAGGTAAGTCTGCTCGCGGCCACCGGCAAGCGGCTCATCGCCTTCACTGGGAGCACGCTGTGCACCCATGTCGGCCTGTCGGGCCCGAGCATTCTCGACATCAGTCGGCACTGGCTGATCGCGAAGGCGGCCGATCCGACGGTGCGGCTGGCCCTCAACTGGCTGCCTGGACGCCCTGCCGAAGAAGTCGATCGCCTGCTCGTCGCCACACAGGGCCGCGGGCCGCTCCCATTCCTGCGGGAGCACCTCCCCGATCGGCTGGCGAAGACCCTCTGCGAACAGGCCGACGCCCCGAACACGGGCGACCTGCCGCGCGAGGCCCGCAAGAAGCTCGTTCACCTGCTCACGGCCACGCCGCTGGAGATCACCGGCGACCGCGGCTTCACGGCCGCCGAGGCCACGGCGGGAGGCGTGCCGCTCACGGAAGTGAAGCTCGCCACGCTGGAAAGCCGGATCTGCCCGGGGCTCTTCTTCGCCGGCGAGGTGCTCGACGTCGACGGCCGGATCGGCGGCTTCAACTTCCAATGGGCCTGGGCCAGCGGCTTCACCGCCGGCCGCGGGGCTACGCGATAACTCCTTTTACGACGTGCCCATGCACGTCGGTCAACCGGAACTGGCGGCCCTGATAACGGTAGGTGAGCTTCGTGTGATCGATCCCCACCAAGTGCATGATCGTGGCCTGCATGTCGTGGATGTGAACCGGATCGGCCGTGATGTTCCAGGCGTAGTCGTCGGTCGAGCCATGCACATGGCCGGCCCTGGCGCCGCCGCCGGCCAGCAGGAATGAATAAGCCTTGCCGAAGTGGTCGCGGCCCTTGGGGTTGGCCGGATCACCCTGGCCGAAGGGCGTCCGCCCAAACTCGCCTCCCCAGGCCACGAGCGTGTCGGTGAGCAACCCCCGCTCCTTGAGATCTTTCATCAGCGCGGCGGTGGGGGCATCGGTGTCTTTGCACTGCTGCTCGAGCTGCGTGAAGAGGTTGCCATGCTGATCCCAGCCGGCGTGCATCAGCTGCACAAACCGCGTGCCGCGCTCGAGCAGCCGCCGCGCGATGAGGCAGTTGTAGGCGAAGCTCCCTTTGGTGTGGACGTCGGGGCCGTAGCGATCGAGCACATGCCGGGGCTCATCTGAAAAATCGACCAGATCGGGCACGCTCGCCTGCATCCGATAGGCCATCTCGTATTGGCGAATCCGCGTCTCGATCTCCGGATCGCCGGTGGCGGCAT
>CAYZFV010000203.1:0-3943 GCA_964477765.1 uncultured Candidatus Kuenenia sp. | reverse complement strand
GCCCATCACCACCCGCTTGGCGGCAAACTGCTCCGCCACCCAGGCATCGGCCTTGTCGACCGAGCCGATCTCGGCGAGCTGGGCGAGCACCTGCTCGTTGGCGCCGCCGTGAAGCGGACCCTTCAGGGCCCCGATCGCCGCGGTGATGCCGGAATGCATGTCGGAGCCTGTCGACACGACCGTGCGGGCGGCAAACGTCGAGGCGTTGAACTCGTGTTCGGCGTAGAGCACGAGCGTGGTGTCGAAGACCCGCACATGGGCTTCCGGAGGCGCGTGGCCGGTGAGCCGGGCGAGGAGCGCGGCGGCGATGGTTCCGTCGGGCCAGGCCGCCACGGGCCGGCCGGCCGAGAGATCGATCCACGCCGCGAGGACGGCCGGCACCTGCCCGAGCAGTCGCTCAGCCTGTGCGAGGAGGTGCTCGCGGGAGCCTGGAGCCTCGTCGCGTTCGATCTGGCCCAGCACGCTGACCGCCGTGCGGAGCGCGTCCATCGGCGAGGCATCGGGGGCGGTCGTGGCGAGTCGGGCGAGCACGTCGAGCACCGCAGGATCGACGGACCGGGCGGCTGCGGCGATCCGGTCGCAGAAGGCTGCGAGTTGGGAGCGATCGGGCAGTTCACCATGCAGCAGCAGGTAGGCCGTCTCTTCGAAGGTGCCGATGCGGGCCAGCGGCTCGATCGAGTAGCCGCGGTAGCGAAGGTCGCCCTCGAGCGACGAGATCGCGGTGCGGCCGGCAACGACGCCGGCGAGGCCCTTTGAGAATGAGTCGGCTTGGGGAGTGGCGGCAGTCATGGGAGGCGCTGGTCCTTCAGATGGGCTTCGGGCTGGGCGGGGTCATAGTCGAGAAGATCGTAGAGCTCCTGTCGCGTCTGCATCAGGTCGAGGAGGCTCTCTTGTGTGCCCTCGTCGGCAAGAATGCCGAGCCCCACCTCCATCGCCTTCATCGCCAGCCGGAGGAGCGTGACCGGAAAGAGGACGGCGGCGAAGCCCATGTCGGAAAGGTCGGTCACCGAGATGAGCGGGCTCTTGCCAAACTCGGTCATGTTGGCCAGCAGCGGCGGGGCGTCGTCACCGCCAAACTCCCGGCCCACGCGGGCAAACTCGTCCCGCGACATCAGGCCCTCGGGAAAGAGCCAGTCGGCACCGGCCTCGCGATAGGCCGCGAGCCGCGCGAGGCAATCATCGAGATCGGTGACGCCCCGGGCATCGCTGCGGCCGATGATGACGGTGTCGGCATCGCGGCAGGCGGCCCGGGCGGCGGCGAGCTTGTCGACCATCTCGGCCGCGTCGATCAGCTCCTTGCCGGGCAGGTGGCCGCACCGTTTCGGCCACCGCTGGTCCTCGAGCTGGATGGCGGCGGCTCCGGCCTGCTCAAGTTTTTGGACGCAGTCGGCGACGGCATCGGGCCCGCCGAAGCCGGTGTCGGCATCGACGATCACCGGCAACGACGTGGCCGTGGCGATTACCCGCGTCTGCTCGACGAGCTGGTCGAGCGAGACGATGCCGATGTCGGGCACACCAAACGCGCCGGCCGACAGCGCCGCGCCCGACAGATAGACCGCCTCGAAGCCCTCCCGTTCGATCAGCCGCGCCGCCAGCGCGAGCGGTGCTCCCGGGATGGCGATCGTGGCATCACGCACGCTCTCGCGGAGGGCGGCGGCAGGCGAAGTGGCTTTCTCTGGCATGCGAGGCTCTCCCGATCTCGTGGTGGCGCCGGCGAACACGGTATTCTTTTGAGCATGTTTCCAGCACGAGTAGCGACGTTATAGGTCCGCGGCATGTCGGTTGAAAGGGAGCACAGACCAGCGACGGATGGCAGCCTCGTGTCAAGGCTCACGGAAGTGCTCGTCGTGTTCATGCTGTTCGCGGCTGCCGGAGCCTGGCCGACGCCCGATGTGAACGAGGCCCACTACCTCACCCGGGCGCGGCATGACTTCGATCCCTCCTGGGCCGCGGATGATTGTTTTCTCAACTCGCCGGAGGCGCATGGGCTCTTCACGATCGTGATGGGGCCGATCGCGGCGGCGTTGCCGCTCTCGCAGGCGGCCTGGCTCGGCCGTATCGCCGGCTGGCTCGCGCTCGCCTTCGGGTTTGTGCGGGCAGCGCGGGCCACGCTCGGTTCGACCGAATCGCGGCTGCTGGCGGCGGCCGTGTTTTCGCTCGCGTTGCGAAATACCACGGCCGCCGGTGAATGGATGATCGGCGGCTGCGAGGCGAAGGTGTTTGCCTGGGCGGGCGTGCTCTGGGCGGCGGGCGAGATCGCCCGCGATCGGTGGGCCGCCGCCTGGGTCGCGCTCGGGGCGGCGACGGCCGTGCATCCGCTGGTGGGCGGCTGGGGGATGATCGCGTTGCTGATCGAGCGGCTGGTGTTTGTCCGTCGCCTGTCGATGCCGCTGGTGCCTCTGGTGGTCGGGGTCGCTCTCGCGATGATCGGGCTCTGGCCGGCGTTGATGCTGTCGGCTGGCGTCGATCCGGCCGTGCGGGCGGCGGCCACGCGGATCTATGTCACCGAGCGGCTGCCGCATCATCTGCTCCCACGGACGTTTGCCGACGGCATGATCGCCCGCCATCTGCTGGCCGTGTTCGTGTCGTGGCTGATCGCCAAGCACCTGCCGGAGAGCGCCGCCCGCCGCCGGCTGCATGGATTTGCGCTCGCGGCCCTGGCGATTTCACTTGTGGGCTACGGGATTGCGTTTACGGAGGCGGTGAATGCCGACGTGGCCTACGGGCTCCTGAAGTTTTACTGGTTTCGCCTCAGCGACGGTCTCGCCCCGCTGGCCCTGGCGATCGGTGCGGCGACGATCCTCGCCGAGGCGAGGGTGCTCGAGAAAATGTTTGGCTCGGCGGCGGCGGTGCGGTGGGCGGCGTTTCTGCTGCTGGCGATCGATCTCGGCAATGAAAGCCGCCACTGGCCGCTGCCGGGGCGGGATGTGGTGCCGCGGGCCGACAAGTTCATGCAGGCCGATGCCTGGCGGGAGATCTGCGGCTGGGCGGCGGACAATACGTCGGCCGACGCCTGTTTCATCGTGCCGCGTCGGGCCGGCAGTTTTGTATGGCGGACCGGCCGGGCCGAGGTGGTCAACTGGAAAAACATTCCGCAGGCGCCGGAGTCGATCATCGAGTGGCGGCAGCGGCTGGTCGACTGTTTTTCGCCCCACGGCTCGCTCAAGGGGATGGAAACCGACGCGGCGGCGCTGGGCCGTGAGCATCTCCTCGCTGTGGCCAGGAAATATGCTGCCAGCCATGCGGTTGTGGCGGCCGATGCCGCGGGGCTCGATGGCCCGGGCCTGGAACGGCTGCATGCCAATGACCACTATGCTGTCTATCGATTTGACCCTGAGGACGCGGGCGGTGAAAGCAGCTTCAAGCGGGACGATTGACGCCGTCGTGTTCGATCTCGACGGGCTGCTCGTCAACACGGAAGACCTCTATCAACATGTCGGCACGGAGATGCTTCGCCGCCGTGGCCACACCTTCGAGGGCGACCTGCTCGACGCGATGATGGGCCGGCCGCAGAAGGTCGCGCTCCAGGTGATGATCGAATGGCACCAGCTTTCCGACACGGTCGAGGGGCTGGCCGCCGAGACGAAGGAGATTTTTCAGAGCCTGCTCGACTCGCGGCTGGAGCCGATGCCGGGGGCGGTGGCGTTGGTCGAGGAACTTGTGGGCCGCGGGCTGCCGCGGGGCGTGGCGACGAGCAGCGGCCCCGACTTCGCCCATGACGTGCTCGGCCGGGTCGGCCTGCTCGACCGGTTTGGCTTCGTGCTGACGAGCGACGATGTGACGCACGGCAAGCCGCATCCGGAGATTTATGAAACGGCGGCGCGGCGGCTCGGCGTGGTGCCCGGGCGGATGCTCGTACTCGAAGATTCGGCGACCGGGTGCGCGGCGGCCGTCGCGGCTGGCGCGGTGGGCGGCGCCGTGCCGGGGGGCCACAGCCGACGAC
>CAYZFV010000202.1:0-2736 GCA_964477765.1 uncultured Candidatus Kuenenia sp. | reverse complement strand
TGGCGCTGGTTCGCGATCTCCAGCGGCATGGCGTGGTGCTGCCGGTGGTGATGGACGACGCGCTGGTCAACTTCGACGACAGCCGCGCTCAATCGGCGGCCCGCGTCCTGATGGAATTTGTAAGCGATCAGCCCCGCGAGCGGCAGCTGCTCGCCCTCCCCTGCCACGCCCACGTGGCCCGGCTGTTTGCCGGGGTGCAGGCCTCGGTGCGATCGCTGAGCGACCCGTCTGCCCAATGGACCGCCGTCCCGCTGCCCCCACCAGCGCCTCCGGTTCCGGAGCCGGCCATTTCAGTTATCCCGGCACCGGCACCATCGGCCCCGCCGGCGCAGCCGCCGCAGCATGTGGCGATCGTGGCCGAAACCTCAGGCGGCTCATGGGCCGCCGAAGAGTTTTTCTTCGGCGGCGGCCGGCCCACCACCGGCGGCATCGTCCGCGTGAAGAAGAAGCCCTCCTCGCGCCGCAAGTAGGCCGGGCTGAAGCCTGATCTTCATTCCTGCGCTACCCGATTCCCGTCTGGATGTCGCGGAGATACCTGGCCCGCATGGTGGCCAGGAGCATGCCGAGATAGCCATTGGCGCCCAGCGACAGGAAGAGCGCGATCAGGCTGCCGATCAGCAGCGGCCACGGGCGGCTGTCGACCACGCCCGCCGTCTCGACCGTCGCCACCGGTGCCGTGGCCACCGCCGGCATGATCCGCGGTCGTTTGGCGGCATCCAGCACCGCCCGCTCCACGGCCGGCGGCCAGGCGTCGGCCACATAGATCCTCACCCGCCGCACATACCTCGAGTCGGCCGGCACATCGCTCGTAAACGTATAAGGAGACGAGTCGCGCACGAGATCGGGCTCGACACGCACCAGGTAATCACCCCCCCCTTCGTCGGTCGGCACATATGCCGCCTCGATGCCGGTCAGCAGGACCGCGGTGAGCGTGATGAGGGTTTCGATCATGGATTCGTTCTCCGAAAGGCAGACCAGGGTTCTGGTGGCCGGGGTCGGCGGAGAGTTTCCACTCCCGACGCCGGGTCATGCAACTCCCGGGTCTTCGGGAGGTGCGCCGACGGCGGTTGCCATGGGCCGATCAGTGGCCCGATCAGCCGCCGAAATCGTGTCGAGCTCGGTCTGAAGCATCGTGAGGGCGGCCTGCAAAAAGGCCACGGCAATCGGCCCGACGAAGATGCCGATCGGGCCGAGGGCAGCCACGCCCCCCAGCACGCTGAGCAGGGCCAGGAGCGGGTGCAGCTTCGATTGGCCATGCAACACGATCGGCTTGATGATGTTGTCGATCGTCGAGACGACGCATGCCCCCCAGAGGGCCAGCCCGATCGCCCCCCAGGTGCTCTTCACGAAAAAGAGGAGATAGAGGCTGGCGGGCACCCAGATCGCCGCCGCCCCCACGAAGGGCACGAGCGCGCCGAAAAAGGTGAGGAGCGTGAGCAGAAACACGCCCTTGAGGCCGGCGACATAGAAGCCGAAGCCGGCCAGCACCGCCTGCACGATCGCCGCCAGGAGCGTGGAGCTCACCACCGCCCGGCTCACCTCCTCGAATTCTTCGAGGAGCTGCCACTGATAGCGACGATCAAGCGGCACCAGCCGCATCACGGCGTTGAACATCCGCGGGCCGTCGGCGAGGAAATAGAAGAAGGAGACAATCAGCACCACCAGCCCGATCACCAGCTTGATCGCGGCCTTCGAGGCGCCGGCGGCCAGCGGCCCGATCCAATCCTCGGCGAGGTTTCGCAACTCACGGTTGATTCCCTCGGCGGTGAGTTCGAGGCCGGTGGCCTCGTTGACCGACATCATGAGCCCGTCGAGCACGGCCGGGTCGAGCTTGAGACCGTTGGGGCTCTTGAGCATCGCCACGGCATCACCTCCGGCCCGGATCACCAGCAGCAACAGCGGCACCAGCACGATCGCGAGCACGAACAGCGTGGTCAGCCCGGCGGCCACCCAATCGGGGCACTGCAGCTTGCGGAGCAGGGACCGATGCAGCGGTCCAAAGATCACGACGAGCATGGCCGCCAACAGGAGCGGCAACAGGAAGATCGCCATCACCCGCAGCGAGAGGAGCCCGAATACGACCACGAGCCCGACCAACACACCGAGCGAGATGAGGCGGGCCATGCAGTGCTTTCTTGCGGATCCGGGAACACCGTCGGGTCGGCATCGATCAGGCCGAACGACCCGCTGTGGTGAGGATTCTACTGCAAGGGTATCCTCTTTCGACACCGCTTCGAGCCGCTCCGCTCATCCCTCGCCTTCCCGCCCCATGCCCCAGCCCGCTGTCTCGCTCGTGATTCCCGTGCGCAATGAGGCGGGGAACATCTCCCCGTTGGTCGCGGAGATTCGCGACGTTTTCAGCCGGGAGTGCCTTTCCTGGGAACTTTTTATCGTCGATGACGGATCGACCGATGCCTCCTGGGGGGAGATCCAGAGTGTCGCCGGCGATCCCCAAATCACCGGCATCCGGCTCGACGGTCCGCGGGGCAAGTCGGCGGCGCTGGCGGCAGGCTTTCGTCTCTGCGAGGGAGCGGCTTTCGCGATGCTCGATGGCGACGGGCAGGACAACCCGGCGGAGATTCCCCGCCTGCTCGAAATCCTCGAGGCGCCAGGCGAAGCAGGTGGTGCCCCCGCCGACCTCGTCAACGGCTGGAAGACGCCGCGGCTCGACCCCTGGCATAAAACAATGCCCTCGCGGGTCTTCAATCTTCTGGTGGGCTGGCTCACGGGCCTCCA
>CAYZFV010000201.1:0-4721 GCA_964477765.1 uncultured Candidatus Kuenenia sp. | reverse complement strand
CGCGGGAGCAGCCGAGGCCTCGCCCGACAGCACCCCGCGAACCCTGGCAACCACCGTAGGGATCGGCAGCGGGATCGATCGGCCCACGTCGTGGCCATCGAGCTGGTGAACCGCTTCGGCAACATATTTTGAGAAGATATCAGCCCCTGCCAGGATGACATCGATCGCGCCGCGGGTGAGCGGGCGAGTGCCGCGCCGCGCGGCGTCGAGAAGCGACTCCAGTTCGTGCGCCAGCCGCTGCAGCACGACCAGCTTCATCACCGCCGCGTTTCCCTTGAAGGTGTGAAAGGCGCGAAACACGGTGGCCAGCGTGTCGGTATCGTCGGGTGTGTTTTCGAGGGTGAGCACGCCCTGCTCAATGTCGCGGAGCAAGTCTTCCGCTTCGGCGCAAAAGAGCCGCATCAGTTCGGCATCAGCTCCCTCTGGGAGCACGGTCACGGACTGGGTTTCGGCGCCATCAGCGTTCGGGGGCGCGGCGGCAGTGGTCTGTGGAAGGGCGGCGGGAGGGGCCGGCAGCGGCAGGCCGTGACCCCATGCCGACACAGCCTCTTCCATCCACGGGTGCCAGAGATTGAAACGGCTGGCGGTATCGGGGCTGATCGCTCCCTGATCATCCAGCCAGCCGGCGGCGGCAGTCACCATGCTGCGAAGCGTTGGCGGAGCATCCGCCGGCAGTGATTCGGCGAGGCTTCCCACGAGGCGGCGCAGCGTCGCCATGCCTTCTGCGCCGGCCGATGGGGCGAAGGCCAGTTCGAGCCCGATCTTTTGGAGCAGGCCACGGATGGCGGTGTTGGCGAGTTCCGCTGGCATCGATGGTTCCGGGGAGGAGACGCTTCCCGAAATCCTAGCTCGTAATTTGTTGCCTCGACGGAAGAGCCGAAAAAACAAGAAAAACCGCGCCAAAGCATCATTTTTGCCCGACCGCGTCATGCCCCGCCGGTACGAACTAGACTTGCGCGAGGGACGCAGTCCATGAACACGATGCAGCGGCTCAAACTGACGACGATCGGCCCGGTCATGGGCCTGCTTGTGCTCGCCCTGATGGCGCTCTGGAGCCAGCGGGCTTTGAATCAGGCCCAGACGAACCGCTTCGTGTCATATGCCCTGGCCAATGAACTGCGGCAGAGCTCCGACGAACTCACGCGGCTGGCCCGCACCTACTGTGTGACCGGCGACGCCGAGTATGAGCGGCAGTATTGGCACGTGCTCGACGTCCGCAACGGCAAGCGACCGCGACCCGACGGCCGCACGGTTGCCCTGCGGACGCTCATGCAGCAACAGGGCTTTACGCAGGCCGAATTTGCCAAGCTCAAGGAATCAGAAGACAACTCCAACGCGCTCGTGACGACCGAGACGATCGCGATGAACGCGGTGAAGGGACTCTTTGCCGACGGGCAGGGAGGCGTCACGAAGCGGGGAGATCCCGATCCGGAATTGGCTCGGCGGCTCATGCACGATCCCCAGTATCACGCCGACAAGGCGGCGATCATGGAGCCGATCACGCAGTTCGAGCAGATGATCGATCAGCGGACCGAGGAGGCGGTGCAGGCAGCTCGTCGCCGCAGCGAGGCGATGGCCCTGATGCTCGTGGGGCTCGCGGCGGTGGCGGCGATCGCCACTTGGATCAGCATCGGCCGCCATGCACAGTCCCTCGGCGACGCCATCGAAAATCTGGCCAATACCGCAGAGAACGTCGGCAGTGGTGCAACCGAAATGGCGGCCGCCAGCCAATCCTTGGCTCAAGGGGCGACCGAGCAGGTGGCCGCCGTCGAAGACATCTCGCAGGCGGCGCAGCAGACCGCCGGGATGGCGACCGAAAACACTCGACGCACGCAGTCGACCGCGGCGCTGGTAGTCAAGGAAGACGAGCAGTTTGCCGTCGCCTCGGCCCGGCTTGCGGAAATGGTCGCGGCGATGGAGGGGATCCAGGCGGCCGGAGCGCGGATCTCGAAGATCAACAAGGTGATCGATGAAATCGCCTTTCAGACCAACATCCTCGCCCTCAATGCCGCCGTCGAAGCGGCCCGGGCCGGCGAGGCGGGGCAGGGCTTCGCCGTCGTGGCCGAGGAGGTGCGGCTGCTGGCCCAGCGGTCGGCCGACGCGGCGCGGGAGACGGCGACGCTGATCGAGGAGTCGCTGGCCCGATCAGCCGCCGGCACGGAAAAGGTGGAGGAAGTGACGGCCGCGCTGGCCGCAGTCGCCGAGCAATCGGCGAGTGTGCGAACACTCGTCGAAGAGGTGAGCGTGGGCAGCCGCGACCAGCACTCGGCGATCTCCCGGATGGGCGAGGCGCTGCGGCAGATCGAGCAGGTGAGCCAGCAGGCCGCTGCCGGTGCCGAACAGGGTTCGGCGGCCGCCGAGCAACTGAGCGCCCAGGCGGCATCGCTCGCCGACATCATCGACGTGCTCGGCCACATGGTCGGCCGCAGGGGATAGCTCTCTGGGCTATCCTTCAAAGGAAGGGTATAAAACACGCCGCACAACCTTGCATTTTAAAACAAGTGGTTTTATTCTGCATGGCATGAAGTGAGCCTCTGTTTTCCGAGTATCTGGCGGCATTTCCGTGTGTCGCCATCATCGGCCCTCGCCAGTGCGGCAAGACGACATTGGCGGGGGCACTGCCCGGCGATTGGCGACGATTCGACCTGGAGAAGGCGAGCGATCGGGATCTCGTGGCCCGTGAACCCGACCTGTTCTTCCGCCTGCATCCGCGGCGGGTCGTGATCGACGAGGCGCAGCTGCTGCCGGAGCTGTTTGCGGCCCTGCGGGTTGCCATCGATGCCGAACGTGCGTCGGTCGGGCGGTTCGTGATCACCGGGTCGAGTTCTCCCGCGTTGCTCCGCCGGGTTTCGGAGACGCTGGCCGGCCGGATCGCCACGATCGAATTGTCACCCTTCGCATGGAGCGAGGTGCATCCATCCCCCGCGGCGCCGTGCTTCGCCGACCTCCTGGCGGATCGCTCCACGACCGCCTCTTTCCCGGTCTCGATCAGGATCGGTTCCGGCTGTTTCTCCAGCACCTCGCCGGCCTTTCGGGCACGATCATCAACCATTCCGAAGTCGCCCGCGGCCTGGGTGTCTCGCCCCCGACCGCGCGGGATTACTTCGAGATCGCCCACGGCACATTTCTCTGGCGGCGGCTTCCGCCCTACGTGAAGGCCGCGACCAAGCGGCTCGTCAAGCACTCCAAGGGGTACCTGCGCGACAGCGGCCTGCTTCACCGGCTACTTCATCTCGCCGACATCGACGCGCTGCTCGGCCATCCCCAGGCGGGCCGGTCATGGGAGGCGATGGTGAGCGAGGAGATCCTCCGGCAGCTCGAGTGGCGGGGGCTCGACTGCGAAGCTTTCTATTACCGCACCTCGGCGGGCGCGGAGATCGACCTCGTCCTCGACGGCGATGTCGGGCTCGTGCCGATCGAGATCAAGTACACGCACACGATCGACCGCCGTCGTCTGGCGACCCTCCGGGAATTCGTCGCCGAGCGCCGGTGCCGGTATGGCCTGGTCATCACCAACGACAGTGAGCCGAGGCTGCTGGACGAGACGATCGTCGCGATCCCGTTCTCGCACCTCTGAGCTCGCCCCAGTCAGGAGGCGGACTACGAGCGGGCGACACCGGTGGCGGTGCTGCGATACGCGGGCGAAGCCATCCTGTCCTTCGCCCCGCGGCATGTCCACAGGCCGGATGACGTGCTCGGCCACATGGTCGGACGCAGAGGATAAAACGGCCGACAACACTTTCGAACGTCTGCGGCCATCTTCACCAGTTCCCCGTCCGTTGCCGGCCTCATGCTGATTTGGTAGACCGAGAGCATGAAAGCCACTACTATCAAGTTGGAAGGCGAATTGTTGGCCGCGATCGAGAGGGCGAAGCCGCCAGGCGAGAGTGTTACGTCGTTCGTTCGCACTGTGCTCAGGAAGAGCCTCGAGCAAGACAAGGTCCGCGAGGCGGCGAACACCTACATCGCTTTCGTCGAGTCGCATCCGGAGGAGCAGCAGTGGATGGACGAATGGGAGCGGGCTGACCTGACGACCCCTCCCGCTGAGCGGCGGAATGTCCCATGAAACGAGGCGGGATCTATTGGGTGAACCTCGGTCCCAGCCAGCCTCCGGAATTCGGGAAGACCCGTCCCGGCCTGGTCGTCTCCAGTTCGGTTCACAATGAAATTCTGAACAGCGTCGTGGTGATCCCGTTGTCCACCTCACCTGGGGAGATCTGGCCTCTGCGGCTGCAGGTGCCCGGATTCCCGGGCAAGGACTCGTTCGCCGTGCTGCCCGGCTTGCGGCAGGTGGCGAAGCAGCGCCTGGTTGAGTCCATCACGTTCGCTCCCCCGGACTGGATGCAGCGACTGGACGAGGCACTCAAGCTCTACCTCGCGGAGTAAGGGAATAGCCAGCCCGGTCAACGGCACTTCCGCACCCGTTTTCAGCTGACTGACCGGGCTATCCGTCGTTGAGTCGAGCCTTCCATGATGCCAGCTGGCTGGCGACCTGTGCGGGGGCTGTCGAGCCGACGCTTTGCATGCGGTCGACCGCGCGGCGGGCGCCGAGGGCCTGGCGAAAGGCCGCCTTCCAGCCGGCAAACTCCCGCCGGCACTCGTCGTCGGCCAGTTCGGCGAGTTGCACGCCCTTTGTCATCGCCAGCCGCACGAGCCTGCCGACCGTCTCGTGGGCGGTCCGCTGAGGCATGCCGTCGGCGATGAGCGCCTCCATCAGACTC
>CAYZFV010000200.1:0-3846 GCA_964477765.1 uncultured Candidatus Kuenenia sp. | reverse complement strand
ACCCAGGTGCCCTCCGCCCTGCCGGAGAAGACGGAGCAGACCATCTTCTGCGAACTCGGCGAGCAGCAGCGGAAGGCCTACGACGAACTGCGGGAGCATTACCGGCAGGAACTCACCGGCCGCATCGGGCGGATGGGCATCGGCCGCTCACGGATCGCGGTGCTCGAGGCGCTCCTGCGGCTGCGGCAGACCGCCTGCCATCCGGGCCTCATCGATCGTGAGCAGATCGACGAGCCGGGCGCCAAGCTCGAGACGCTCCTCGAACAGCTCGGCGAAGTGCTCGACGAAGGCCACAAGGTGCTCATCTTCAGCCAGTTCACCAGCTTCCTGGCGATTCTGCGGCATCATCTCGACCAGCGGAGCGTGGTCTACGAATACCTCGACGGCAAAACGACCGACCGCCAGGCCCGCGTGCAACGGTTCCAGGAAGATGCCGACTGCCGGCTGTTTCTCATCTCGCTCAAGGCGGGTGGGCAGGGTCTCAACCTCACGGCGGCCGACTACATCTACATTCTGGACCCGTGGTGGAACCCGGCCGTCGAGGCGCAGGCGGTCGACCGGGCGCACCGCATCGGCCAGACACGACGTGTCTTCGCCTACCGGCTCATCGCCCGCGACACGGTGGAAGAAAAGATCCTCGCGCTCCAGGACCGCAAACGCGAACTCGCCGAATCGATCGTGCAGGCCGACGAAAGCCTGATCACGAGCCTCACCGCCGAAGACGTCGAGTTGCTGCTGTCTTGAGCGCGGCGGCAGCCACCGGGCTCGCGCCCGGTGCTTCCTGTATATCCGTAGCAACGCGTTGCACCTTCACGAAAATCTAACGCGTTTCCGGCTGGCAGGCGGACGGTAGACTCACGACCATGCCAACCAGATACGCCCCGCCGATCCCGCTGCCCGGAGGATGCGTGAAGCACTCCATCGCCAGTTCGAAGTCGCTCGATCACTCCCCCGGCCACCATGTGCTCGTGGTCGACGACGAGGAGGATCTCCTCGAACTCGTCCGCTACAACCTCACGAAGGAAGGCTACCGCGTCAGCTGCGTGGCCACCGGTGACGAGGCGCTGAAGGTGGTCCGCCGTCAGCCGCCCGATCTGATCGTGCTCGACCTGATGCTGCCGATGATCGACGGCCTCGAAGTCTGCCGTCGTCTCAAGGGCGACTCCAAGACCCGCGACATTCCGATCATCATGCTCACCGCGAAGAGCGAAGAGAGTGACATGGTGGCGGGGCTCGAGCGCGGGGCCGACGACTACGTCACCAAGCCGTTCAGCCCACGGGTGCTCGCCGCCCGGATCAAGGCCGTGCTGCGGCGGAAGGAGGCCGAGTTGCAGGCGGAGCACGAAGCCACCGTGTCGGTGGGCGAACTGGTGATCCACCCCGGTCGCCACGAGGTGACCCTCGCCGGCCAGCCGCTGATCCTCACCTACACCGAGTTTTCGCTGCTCCATTTTCTCGCCAAACGGCCGGGCTGGGCCTATTCCCGCACGCAGATCGTCGACGCGGTGAAGGGCGAGGATTATCCTGTGACAGAACGCTCGGTAGACGTGCAGGTCGCCGGCCTGCGGAAAAAGCTCGGCTCATTCGGTTCCTACATCGAAACGGTCCGTGGCGTGGGATATCGATTCCGGGCGTGATTGATCCCCCTGGTTTCGTTCCATGCCCCGCACGCGGTTTGTCTGGAGACTCTCTTCCGCGCTCGGAGTGCTGGCGTCGATCGTGCTCGTAGGCTGCTTCTGGGTGGCCTCGGTCGAACTCGCTGGCCTGGCCGATGCGGCACTGCAACGTCGGTTGACCGACGCCCTCGCCGCCGTCACAAAACTTCTGCCCACCGATGGCAGCCACATTGACCCCGCGGCCTTCACCACCGCCGCCACGGCAGTGCAGCGGACAGCCCAGGTGGAACTGAGCCTGCTGGAGCCGAACGGCAGTGTGATCGCCACCACGCTCCCCGCTGCTGACCCCGATGACACGCCCGGTGAGGCAGTGGCGCTCTCGCTCCAGTCGGATACCTTTCTGGCCGACGCCCGCGCCGGCCGAACCGCCATCACGAGCAGCTACGACGTGTCCCGGGGCCGACGCATTCTGGCGATGGCGGTGCCCATCGGCCCGGCGGGGCAGCCGACGGCCCTCCTCCGCGCCTCCACCGACACCAGCCGCTCCGATCGCGAACTGGCCGGCTCGCAGCGGTCGATCCTGATCGGCTTTCTGTGGTGCGCGGGGGCCGCCGCCGCCGCCGCCGCCGCGCTCGCCACACGGCTCGCCCGGCCGGTGCGTGAACTGGCCCAGGCGGCGACCGACGTGGCGGGTGGCAACAGCGAGGCGACCCTCCCCACGCCCGACGTCGCCGAACTCTCCTCGCTCGCCTCTGCCGTTCATATCCTCCGCGAGCAGTTGGTGGAGCGGGGGCTCTTGATCGGCCGGCAGGATACCGAGCAGGAGGCCGTGCTCGACAGCATGATCGAAGGGGTCTTGGCCATCGATGCGCGGCAGCGGGTGCTCGGCATCAACCGCGCGGCGGCCGACCTCTTCGAACTCGACATGGAGGCCGACCTCGGCCGTTCGATGCAGGATGTGATCCGCAATCCCGATCTGCGGCGATTCGCCCTCCGGGCCATCGATTGCCGCGAGCCGGTCGAGGACGACATCGTGCTCCCCGGCCCCCGCGACCGCACGATCCGCGTCCGCGGCACCGCCCTCCGCGACGTTTCGGGAGAGGGGGGGGCGGTGATCGTGCTCAACGATGTCACCGACCTGAAGCGGCTGGAAAACGTGCGGCGGGATTTTGTGGCCAACGTATCGCACGAACTGAAAACCCCGGTCGCCTCGATCAAGGGCTTTGTGGAGACGCTCCTCGACGGCGCCGCCGACGATCCCGAAGACCGGCACCGGTTTCTCGATATCGTCGCCCGGCAGGCTGACCGGCTCGAGGCGATCATCGAAGACCTTCTGGAGCTCTCGCGGATCGAGCAGAGCGAGGGAGCCGGCACGCTGCCCCTGGAGACGACATCCATCGCCGCCCTGCTCGGCGAGGCCGCCAACGACTGCCTGCCCCGGGCCACGGAGCGGGCGATTCGCCTGGAGGTAAAGTGCGATGCCGACCTCAAAGCGGCGGTGAACGCACCGCTGGCGGAGCAGGCGCTGATCAACCTGATCGACAACGCGATCAAGGCCTGCGAGGCCGACGATACGATCCGCGTGTCGGCCCGCTCCATCGCCGATGCCACCGGTGCCGAACTGCTCGAGATCGAGGTGCAGGACGAGGGCTGTGGCATCGAGCCGGCCCACCTGCCGCGGCTCTTCGAGCGGTTTTATCGGGTCGACAAGGGCCGCAGCCGCACGCTCGGCGGCACGGGGCTGGGGCTTTCGATCGTGAAACACATCGTGCAGGCCCACGGTGGCACGGTCGGCGTCGAAAGCACCCCGGGCGTGGGCACGACGTTCACCCTCCGCATGCCGGCGGGATGACGCACGAGCCAATCCCGCCGCAGCCACCAGGCTCGCGCCCGGTGCTTCTTGCAGCCACCGATCCCCACAAAGCCGTCAGCGGCACATTCCCCACAAAGCCGCCAGGCGCATGCCGGCGGGCTCGCGCCCGGTGATCCCTGCAGCCGGCGATCTCGATCCTAGCTCTGTTCGTCCGCGTTCAGCTTCGCGTGGAAGTCGAGGATCTGCTGCCACGCCTCTTCCGGGGTTTCGGCGTAGGTGAAGAGATCGAGGTGGTGATCGGCGATCACGCCCGAATCGGCGAGAAACTGGAAGTCGATCACCTTCGACCAGTAGTCACGCCCGAAGAGAATGATCGGCACCGGCTGCATGCGGTGGGTCTGCCGCAGCGTGAGCGCC
>CAYZFV010000199.1:0-4352 GCA_964477765.1 uncultured Candidatus Kuenenia sp. | reverse complement strand
TGTGTTTCGGGCCGGCCGGCGGGGGGTGACGCTTGTGTTTGTCGACCCGGGGGGGCACGACATCGTGCTGGCCGGCCCCGCCGAGGCGATTGCGATCGATGCCGCCGGCAATGCCGTGGGAGAAACGTCACACCGCCCACCGCTTCAACTGGAAGATTTGATCACGGCGTTGCGGGCCATCGATGCCGCCCGGGCCGGCGGGATCCGCTGTTCGATCGATCCGACGCCGGACGGACTCACACGGCTTCAGGCACTGATGCGGTCTCAACGCGGGCTCGGCGCGAATCCCGACGCCACCCTCCGCCGCATGGAGGAGGCCCTCGGGCCACAGGTCGTGAGCGTCGGCGGCGTGCCGGCAGACACCCGCTTCGCCCATGTGTTGGTGGCGGCCGACTATCGCATGAAGCGGATCGGCATGGGGCTCGAGCCATCGGGGGTGACGGGCCTGCCGAGCTACACCGCCATGGTGCCTGCCGGCGGCACGGCGGCGGCGCTGCCGCGATTCTGGCTCGAGCCGACCTATGAGCCCTTGAGCCGGGATCCCGACGAACTGGCATGGCAGATCAATGGCCGGGCCATGACCTGCCTGACGGAAAGTGATCTGCTGGCGAAGGAGGGTGTGAAACGCGGACAGGGAGCGGCCGATGGCATCGCCAAGAAGTGGTGTGCGGCGATGACGACCCACTACGACACTCTCGCAACGCACGAGCCGGTATTCGCCGATCTCGTGAATTGCATCGACCTGGCGGTGGTGGCGGCGCTCATCGAAGGCCGCCAGCTCGATCGACGGGCCGGCCTCGATCTCGCCCCGCTCCTTGACGCCGAGAAGCTGCCGGTGCCTGCCTATCGGGTGGCGACCACCGTGCCGACCGTCGCCACGAAGCTGCGCAAGGGCAACGGCTGGGTGGTGACCGCCTCGGGGGGCGTGCAGTTTCAGCCGTGGGCCTTTGCCACCGAAACAGTCGAGGCCGCTGCCTTGGCGGCCGCCCGCACCGCGTCGCTGGAGCCGCGGCCCGGCAGCGGCTGGTATTGGTGACGCTACCCTACCGGGGCCGCCCAGGAGATTGCCTGGACTTCGTCGGCTGCCGTGGGGAAAAAGGGGTCGACCCAGCCGCCGGTCGTGAGCGACTCGAGGCTCGTGCCGCACCAGGTGGCGGGCGGTGGGGCCGACTTGGCCAGCATCAGGGCCGATCCGTAGGTATCAGCCACACAGGCGGCGATCGAATCGCTGGTGACCTCCCAACTCGTCGGCAGGTTGGCCGCCGTGGGTTGGGTGAGCACCCATGTGGGCACGTCGAGCACACAGGCTGCCCCACTGCCGGTGGGGTTGGCCGAGAGGGGCAGGCCGGTGCTTTTGGCGACCAGCTGGGCGAGGGTGTGCATGCAGTCGAGGGCCAGATCGTGCATCAGCCTGGCCGGCTGCGGTGCGGCCGAGTCGATCTGCCGCAGACCATCGACGACGGCACCACCACCGACCACGACGACCAGCGGCATGTCTCCGACACCGGTGATCAACCGATCGAGGAGCCAGGGCCAATCGGGCCACGAGAGCAGGCTCCCCCCGAGCTTGAGCACGAGGGTATCGGGAGGTTCGCCATGTGTGGCCCTCCGGAGAGAGCCCCGCACCCATTTTTTCGTCATGGAAGTATTCCCCGGGCGATCAGCGCCAAGGCATGGGCCGGAGCCACTCTGGCAACCGCCGGCGGCAGTTGATCCTGCACTGGAATTGTAATGACATCATGTGGAATCAGGGCAAGCGCTCCGTCAGCCAGGCAGCCGCCGTGGCCTGAAAGCACAAATCCGGTCGGCAGCCACCCGATTCCATGAGCCACCTTGTGCATGCCGCGGGCGATCTGGCGGGCTTGCACGATGGCGATCCGGTCGGCAGCCTGTTTGGCATCGTCGGCGGTGAAGGTCTCAGGGTCGAGGAGCATCGTGCGGGCCAGCCGCACCCGGGCGGCTTCCCGGGTGGCCGGCCCGCCGTCGGCGGTGTCGAAACTGGAGGGATCCTCAGGCAGGCTGCCGAGGATCAGCCAGGCATCTTGGGACCGAGCAAACAGTTCGCTGGCCACGGGGCGGCGGAGGCCGCGATGGGGCAGGTGGCGGACGAGGGCCGCGACCGGGGTCCGCTCGAGGCCGGTGTAGACCAGTTCGCCCGAGGCCATCCGCCCCACGTCGTCGGTGGCCAGCGGGGCCGGCCGGCCTTCGGCGATCGGAATGATGTCGACCGTGGTCGATCCGATGTCGACGAGGAACGTGTGGGGCGTCGGAGCGAGCGATGCTGCCAGTCGGGCCACGGCATGCCAGTTGGACGCGGCGACAGCGTGTGAATCGCCAATCGCTTCTTCAGGTGACACGATGCGGCCGGCGGTCGTGTAGATGCCGACGTTGGCGGTGGCCGCAGCCACGGTGAGCGCACCGACAATGTGCGCCACGCCATCTCGACGCGACGCAAAGCAGTCGGCAATCTCGCCGGTCATCGTGGCGACGACGCGGCCTGGTGATGACGCCAGGACGTCGGTCAGAACAGAGGCGAGTTGTCGCCAATCGCGCCACATGGCAAACGGCATGCTCTGCGTCCAGCCACGGCCGTCGGCGGCCTTGATGTTGGCTCCCCCGATGTCGAGAGCGATCAGATCAGCGGACGGACAAGGAGGCATGATGCTGGGAGAGGGATGCTTGATCGATCAGCGACCGCACGAGGCTCCGGGAAGCTCCGCGGGAGTGAACGGCGAAGGAGGTGGTGACCCGGGGGTTGACTTCGAGGACACGGTCGTCACGACCATCGTGTCGGCTGCCGAGGATCATGTCGATGCCGACCCATCCGCGGGCCTCCTCACCCGCCGCGGCCCGCTCGAGGGCGGCCACGGCCCGTCGGGCAAGTCGCGTAGCCCGCGCCGCCAACGCGTCGTCGGAGAGGGCTTCGTGTCCCAGACCATGGGGCCTGTCACCGCCGGTGAACCGCTGCCGGAGTGGAGGAAGAATCTCCAGATCACCGCCGCCGCAGAGGCACGACACGCCCACCGGTGTGCCCGGCACGAAGGCCTCCAGCCGGGTCGCCACGGGCAGAGCACCGGCGGCACGTGGCTCGGCGTGGATGATCTGCAAGCCGTCGCCGCCCGCGCTGCCCCGCAGTTTGCGGACGGCCGGCAGATGGAAGCCGGCGGGGAGCGGTTCGCCGGCAGCCAGCGACCGCCCGGCCGGCACGGGCACCCCGGCCGCCGCAAGCGCATCGATCGTGGCTTGCTTGTCGCCGGCAACCGTGAGAAACGCGGCTTCCGGTGCGACGCAGCAGCCGCCGGCCTCTCGCACCCGGGCTACGCGATCGGCCAGGATGCCGTCGGTCTCCGGGGCCACGACCAGCGACCAGTCGGCCTGCGCGGCTGCCGCCACGAGCGCGGCGAACTCCTCTCCAGGCCGCACGCCGGCGACGTGCACCGCCGACGGCAGTTCTACCTTCTGCGCAGCATCGACCAGCGCAGTCACGTCCAACCCGGGATCCCGCGCGGCATCGGCCGCCAGTGCCTCGAGCATCAGCCGCCCCTCGGCCAAGAGCGAAGCCATCTCACTTGCCGCCGGCTGCCCCGCCAATCCCCCCGAGCAGCACCACTCGTAGAGGAGAATTTTCGAGCGTGGAGATGTCATTCGGCAGAAGAAATCAGGCATGGGGGGGAGGTCTGATTGTCCCGGCAGGGAGCCTCAGCCGCAAAGGGGATCGGCCCGCCGGCTTGCGCCGGCGGCTGTGTGGGTGAAGGGACGGGCCGAAGGGTTTGTGCCAGCAAAAAGCACCGGGCGCGAGCCTGGTGGCAGGGAGCGGCGCCGGCGGCCTTCTGTCAGCAACAAGCACCGGGCGCGAGCCCGGTGGCCAGATGCGGCGTCAGCTGGCGAGTCATCCCGCCGGCTTCCTCTGCCACACGGCTGAGAAACTAAAAAATCCCGAGTTGATCCCGTGCCGCTTCGGTCATTTTGTCGGGCGTCCACGGGGGATCCATGACGATGCGGACCTCGACAGCCTCCACGTCGGGATGGGCCCCGAGCACCCGCTTGGTATCACCGATCATTTGGGGCCCGGCAGGGCAGGCCGGGCTCGTCATCGTCATGTCGATGCCGATCTTTTGTTTGCCGGGCGCGTCGGCAGCCGGCTCCAGCGTCACCCCGTAAACGAGGCCGAGATCGACTATGTTGACGAACAATTCCGGATCTTTGACTTCCTTGAGCATCTCGCGGATCGAGTCTTCGCAGAGAACCCCGGATGGAGCAGCAGAGGCGGCGGGAGCCCGCGGCTGCCCGTCCGTGGCGGCGGTGGCAGCCGCGTCGCCGGAGGGGGCGGCGGCCATGGTTGCCGGGGCGGC
>CAYZFV010000198.1:0-2719 GCA_964477765.1 uncultured Candidatus Kuenenia sp. | reverse complement strand
GTGGGATTTTCCCGGGGAGGCGCCTGCGGAGTCAATTCGGGAAATTGGGCAGCCACGTCGGCGGGGATCAGGCGTCAGTTGAGGTCGTGGTGACCGTGGGGTGAGGCGACGCGTTCACACCCCCGGACTTCCGTCCGGGGCTTGTATTGCTAACGCAGGTCAGCCGGTGGCTTTTTCCAGGAGTCGGATCGTGCGGAGGTGCTGGAGCACCTGCTTCATCGATGCCGGCCGGTCGCCCGGCTTCTTCGCCAACAGCCGCCGCATGTAGTCGGCCGCACTCGTCGTCACGTTGCGGTTGGCCGCCTCGACCGCGGGGATCGGGGCCGACACGTGCTTGTTGAGCAGGTCGTTGGCGTTGGCGCCCGTATAGGGCGGCTTGCCGGTGAGCAGCTCGAAGAGCAGGCAACCGAAGGAATAGACGTCGGACCGGGGCGTGAGGCTCTGGCCCCGGATCTGCTCCGGCGACATGTAGCTCGGTGTGCCCTGAGCCGGCGGCTTCGCGCCGAAGAGACCAAGCACGCCGGCCGACTTCGCGGCGATGGCCAGATCGATGAGCTTCACCTGGCCATCGGGAGCGACGAGCACGTTGTCGGGCTTCAGATCGCGGTGCACCCAGCCCCGGCCGTGCATGTGGTCGAGGGCCAGCGCGATCTCGGTGACGATCCGCTGGAGCTTGGGCGCGAGGGCCTCCACGCCGGCCGCGATCTGCCTCTTGAGGTTGTCATGCGGAAACAACTCCATCACGAGGTGCGGCGGACCGGCATCTTCCACGAGTCGGTCGATGCGGATCACCGTCGGATGGTCGAGTGACTTGGCGACCTTGAGTTCGTGCGTGAGCAGCTGCCGCTGCGCCGGATCGGTGGCCATCTCGGGAACGACGACCTTCACCGCCACCGCCGGGCCGCTCCCCCCCTGCCGTGCCTCCCAGATCTGGCAGTGCCGGCCGGTGCCGATCTGGCGGACGAGCTTCAGCGTGCCAAGGGTGTCGGGGATTCTGGGCATGGCAGGCTCACGACGACAGGTCTGGGAGATCGGGCGGCAAGGCAAACGGATCGGGCTCGAGTGTCGTGCGCAGGAGCACGAGGCCCTGCGGCGGCGCCGTGGGACCGGCGGCGGGACGGCTGCGGGCGGCAAGCGCCTCGGCGAGCCACTCGGGCGGCCGGCGGCCGGCCCCCACCGTTACGAGTGATCCAGCGATGATCCTCACCATGTTGTGCAGGAATCCGTCTCCCTCGACCTCGATCCAGACTTCGGGATACACCTGGGGAACCAGCGCGGAATCACCACCCTCGGCCCCGGCCGCACGCCGCACCTCGAGCGCGTGAATTGTGCGCACTTTCGACCGCCGCGTGGAAGGGGTCGCCTCGAAACTGGTGAAATCATGTCGGCCCACGAGCGCCGCGGCGGCCTCATGCATCCGACCGCAGTCGAGCCGGCCGCGCCACCGCCAGACCTCGTGGCCGGTGAGCACCGGCTTGGCGATGGCGTCGTGCACGCGATAGCGATACCGCTTGCAGACGGCGACAGCGAACGGATCGAAGTCGGCGGGCGTCGCGCAGGCGGCCGTGACGCTGATGTCGGCCGGTAAGTGGGCGTTCAAGGCCTTCAGCCAGACTCCGGGGGCGAGCCGGCTCGTCGTCGTGAAGGCCACGATCTGGTCGAGCGCATGGACGCCGGCGTCGGTGCGGCTCGTGCCTCGTGGCATGATCGTCTCGCCGGAGATCGCCGTGATCGCGGCGGCAAGGGTCCCCTGCACCGTCATGCGGCCGGGCTGCGCCTGCCAGCCGGAATAGCGGGTGCCGGCATACGCCAGCCGCAGGCAGATGCCCCGTGGCACCGCGGTAGCGGGCACCACCGGCCCGCTCACACCCGAACCGTGCGGGCTGCGTCCCGGCCGCGGCTCATGCTGGCGGCCAGGTATTCCGCGATCTGCACGGCGTTGGTGGCGGCCCCCTTCCGCAGGTTGTCCGACACGCACCACAGCGCGATGCCTGTCGGGCTCGATTCATCCTCGCGAACCCGGCCAACGAACCCCTCGTCGCGGCGGGTCGCCTCGCGGGGCATCGGATACTGCTTGGCGGCGAGATCGTCGATGACGACCACGCCCGGCTGGCCCTCCAGGAGCCGGCGGGCCTCGGCGGCCGAAAGCTTCCGTTCCGTCTCGATGAGGATCGATTCGCTGTGGCCGTTGGCGACCGGGACGCGGACGCAGGTGGCACAGACGCCGATCGATTCGTCGCCGAGGATCTTGCGGGTCTCGACCACCATCTTCATCTCCTCGCTCGTCGACCCACCATCCCGGGGCGAGCCGATCTGCGGAATGAGGTTGGCGGCGATCGGGTGCGGGAAGACCTGCCGCGGATGCTCGCGGCCGGCGAGCCAGGCGGAGGCTCCCTCCTGCAACTCCCGGGTGGCGGCGAGGCCGGCGCCGCTCACGGCCTGATACGTGCTCACGATCACCCGCTTCACGCGGGCCGCGTCATGGAGCGGCTTCATGACGAGCACCATCTGCGTGGTCGAGCAGTTGGGGCTGGCGATGATGCCTTGGTGGCGGGCGATGGCGTCGGGATTCACCTCGGGGATCACGAGCGGCACCGTGGGATCCATGCGGTAGTGGGCGCTCTCATCGACGACGACGGTGCCCCGCTCCACCGCCCAGGGCACGAACTCGGCGGCCACCTCGTCGGGCGTGCTGCCGATGGCAATCTCGACGCCGGCG
>CAYZFV010000197.1:0-4293 GCA_964477765.1 uncultured Candidatus Kuenenia sp. | reverse complement strand
GACATGATCTTGCTGATCACGTTTTGCGCCTCGTCGTCGCTCACCACCACCTCGATCTTCACCTTGGGCAGGAAGTCGACGGAGTACTCGGCTCCGCGGTAGGTCTCGGTGTGGCCCTTCTGGCGGCCGAACCCGCGGACCTCCGTGACCGTCATGCCCTTCACACCCTGCGCATTGAGCGCGTCCTTCACTTCCTCGAGCTTGAAGTGCCGGATAATTGCTTCGATTTTCTTCATGGTTCTGCTCCTCTGAAATGGAAATTAGCTAGGGTCGCTGGCGGATCGGTCGATCGCGGTGATCGGCCTCGGTTCACCATCATCACAGAGCACTTCGCGTGCCAGATGCAAAACCGCGAAATTCGCCGTTTTTCTGGGCCGCCGTGTCACGCCGGTGGGACAACGGTGCCCGTGCACGTCGCGCCAGTCGAGCGCAGGAATTTCGCCGCCGGGATGCGTGGCACCGATCGCCACCCCAGGCTATACTCTCGTCTCAAATTGAGACTCAATCCGTTGGAGCATTTCCACCATGCCAACACAGCGATCCACTCGTCGTGATTTTCTTCAGGCGACCGGTGCCGCGGCAGCCGCAGCCGCGATGCCTTACGTGATCACGTCAAAGGCCCTCGGTGACGCCACGACGCCGCCGGCCAGCGATCGGATCGTGATGGGGGGCATCGGCATCGGCAACATGGGCTCCGGCGACCAGAAGGCTTTTCTGGGTCGTTCCGACGTGCAATACGTCGCCGTCTGTGACGTGCGGAAGAAGTGGCGCGACGAAGGAAAGAAGCGGGTCGACGAAAAATACGGCAACAGCGACTGCGTGGCCTCCGTCGACTTCCGCGAACTGCTCGACCGCAGCGACATCGATGCCGTCCACATCGCCACGCCCGATCACTGGCACGCGATCATGACGATCGCCGCCTGCCGCGCCGGCAAGGATGTCTATCTGCAGAAGCCCGAGACGCTCACGCTCCGCGAAGGACCGCTGATGATCGCCGCCGCCCGCCGCTATGGCCGCGTCGTCTCCGGCGGCAGCCAGCGGGGGCTCGGCGACTATCGCCCCATCGTCGATCCCTGCTGGTCCGGCCAGGCCGGGAAGCTCAAGTCGGTGCATGTGAACGTCGGCAACCCGTCGATGCCCTGCTACCTGCCCGCGCAGCCGACGCCCTCCGACATCGACTGGGATCTCTGGCTCGGCCCCGCCCCCTGGGAGCCCTACAACTCCGGCCGGTGCGACGGCAACTACGGCACTGGCGGCAACAGCTGGCGGAGCTATGTCGACTACTCGGGAGGCAGCCTCACCGACTGGGGCGCCCATCACTTCGGCGGCGCGATCTTCGCGGCTGATCTTCGCGAGCTCCAGCCGACGAAGGTCACCTACAACGACGAGAAGTCGGTCTCGCTTCTCTATCCCAACGGCGTGCAGCTCCACACCAATCTGGCGGCGAAGCCGGAGCCGAGCGACATCGCCGTCTCGCACAGCGCCATTACGATCGTCGGCGACGGTCAGGCCCGCCCCGGCAAGCCCGTGCCGCAGTATGCCGCCGGCGAGGGCAGCATCTACGGCGACTTCATCGCCTGCGTGAAAACCCGCGAGCGTCCGTTCCGCGACATCGAACTCGCCGTCAACACGATGACGGCCCCGTTGCTGATCGGCATCGCTCTCCGGCTGCAGCGGTCGCTGGAGTGGAGCCGCGAACGCAACCAGTTCGTCGGCGACGCCGAGGCCAACAGGCTCGTCGACCGGGCCCGCCGCGAACCGTGGATGATCTGACACCCCGGAGATTCTTGCCCATGGCCACCGATCCAGCTGCCAGCAGCGCCGCCCTCGACGGTCCCTTCGAGGCCCTCGTCGCCTACGACTGGGGCGCCGACGCCGCCCCCTTCAAGGAAATCGACGCCGCGGTGATCGCCGCCCACGCCGATGCGCACCTCCATGCCGACGTGGAAAAACGGCTCATCGCAGTGCTGGGCCCGGGCACGTCGCGGGCCGCGAAGGAATATGCCTGCCGCAAGCTGTGCATGATCGGCACGGCCGCGAGCGTGCCGGCCCTCGCCGCGCTCCTCGGCGACGCGGAACAATCCCACATGGCGCGGGTCGCGCTCGAGCGAATCCAAGCGGAGGAGGCGGCCGCGGCGCTGCGGACCGCGCTGGGGCAGGTCAGTGGCAATCTGAAGATCGGCATGATTTCGTCGCTGGGATCCCGCGGCGACGCCGAGAGCGTGCCGCTCCTGAAGGCCCTGCTGCCGGTCGATGCCACGCCGCCTGCAGCGGAAGGTGTGGCGATCGCCCGTGCGGCCGCCGAGGCCCTCGGCATGATCGCGACGCCGGCGGCCGTCGAGGCCCTCGCAGGTGTTCATCCACTCGCCGCTGGGCCGGTTTCCGAGGCCGTCGTCGATGCCCGCTTGGCCTGTGCCGAATCATTCCTACGGCACGGGAAGAAGCCCGAGGCGGTCGCGATCTACGAGGCGCTCGCCGCTGCGGCCACGGGCCAGCCAGCGGCCCGCAGGATCGAACTGGCCGCCACCCGCGGGCTTCTCGCCTGCGCCGATAGTGTTTCCTGAAACAGTGCTTCCTGAACCACGACCCGTTCCCGCTTACTCTCAGGATCTCATCATGACTTCACGTGTTGCCCGCCACGGTGTTCTTGCCCGCTGCGGTGCTGGTGGCGGGGTGTGGCTGGCTCTTCTGATCGCCTGCGCGACGGGCTTTCTGGCCTGCGGCACGCCTGCGTCTGTTCACGCGGCCACGCCGCAGGACGCCGTCGCGATGGCGGTCGACATGATTTCGAGCGCCGACCCCGACATGCGTGCCATCGGCCTCGACCGGCTGCGGCACAGCCTGCGGGGCTCCGAGGCGACCCTGAAGGTGGCCGCCATGCTCTCGGGCCTGCCGGCGGAGCAGCAAAAGGAACTCGTGCGGGCCTTTGCCACCCGGGGCGACGCGGCGGCGATCCCGGCCATCACCGCGCTCGTGCTGGCGACGCCGGATGCGGCCGTCCGGGCAGCCGCGCTCGAAGGGCTCGGCGGGCTGGGCAGCGGCACGGAGGTGGCCCTGCTCAAGAAGTGGCTGGCTGAAGGGGAGCCGGAGAAGTCGGCGGCGCGCCGCGGCCTGCGGCTGCTCCGCGGGGCCGATGTCAGCACACAACTCGTCGAGGCCGCCCACTTCGGTGAGCCGGCCCTGCGACCGACGTTCATCGACATCCTTGCCGAACGCGGTGAGGCCGGCGTGGCGGCCACGCTGGCGGCGCTCGCCGCCGATCCGGAGCCGGCCGTGCGGCTGGCGGCGCTCAAGGCCCTTGCCAAACTCGGCGGTTCAGCCGAGGCGGCACCGCTCGTCGATCGGCTGCTGGCAGCCACGGCGAACGACGAGCGGGCCGAGGCCGAGCGGACGCTCGTCACCCTGTGCACCGTGAATCGCGGCAAGGAGGGGGCCACGAAGGTGTTCCTGGAGCGGTTCAAGGGGGCAGGAGAAAACACCCAGGAAAAACTCCTGCCGGCGCTGGGCCGCATCGGTGGCCCGGAGGCACTCGCGATCGTTGACGAGCTGATCGCAGCCTCCGACACCGCGAAGCGGGGCCTGGGACTGAAGGCTCTCACCCGTTGGCCCGATGCCACCGTCGCCGGCCGACTGATCGACCTGCACGGCAAGTCGACCGACGCCGCCGAGCGGGAGTCCCTGCTGGGAGCGCTCATCCGTGTCGCCCCGCTGCCCGACAACAAAATCAAAGATGGCGAGAAACTCGACCTGCTCCAGAAGGCAATGGCTCTCTGCGAGAAAGACCAGGATCGAACGCGGATCCTCGAGCGGGCCAATGCGATCCGCACCGTCGAGACGTTCCGATTCGTGCTTCCCTATCTCGATGATCCGACATTCGCCGAATCGGCCTGCCTGAGCGTGGTCGAACTCGCCCATCACCAAAAGCTCCGCGACGCGCACAAGGATGAATTCGCCAAGGCGCTCGACAAGGTGATCGCCACGACGAAGAACCAGGAGTTGGTCGAGCGGGCCAGCCGCTACAAGGAAGGCAAGACCTGGGAGCGGAAGAAAAGCTGACGTCGGTGTCGGAGACACTGACCTACGGGGTGGCACGCGTGCGAAACGCCGCGCCGTCGAGGCCCTGGGCCTTCATGAGCCGATAGAGCGTGCCCCGCGGCAAGCGGGCTTCGCGGGCTGCGGCCGACACGTCGCCGAGGTGCCGCGTGAGCAGTTCGGTGAGATACTGCCGCTCGAAGCGGGCCACATGCTCGGCCCGCTGAGCGAAGAAGCCGACGGCGCCCGCCCCGGCCCCGG
>CAYZFV010000196.1:0-2940 GCA_964477765.1 uncultured Candidatus Kuenenia sp. | reverse complement strand
TCCGCATCCGGCGACATCACCGACCCCCGTTTCCGCGAGCGATTGGTGGAGGTCGCCATCGAGCGGCTCGGCGGGCTCGACCTCGTGGTGACTGCCGCGGGCAGCGGCGCCATCGGCCCGCTGGCGGACATGCCCGCCGGCACGTTTCAGCATGTGCTCGACCTCGATCTGGTCGCCCCGGCGGACCTCGTGCGGATCGCCCTGCCCCACCTCGCCGCCGGCCATGACCCGGCGATCCTGCTGATCGGCTCGATCCTCGGATACCATCCGCTCCCGCTTCATGCCGCCTACTGCGCCGCCAAGGCGGGCGTGGTCGCATTGGCCGGCAGTCTGCGAACCGAACTACGCCGGCAGGGCATCGAAGTCCTCTTGGCAAGCCTCGGCCCCACCGAATCGGAGTTTTGGGATGCGCTGCTGACAGGGGAGCGGCCTGCCTGGTCGCGCGGCAAGCCATTGTCGGCCGCGACCACGGCCCGCGCCATCGTCACCGCGCTTGAACGCCGCCGCCCCGAGGTGATTCCGGGCTGGCGAGCCAAGGCATTCGTATGGGCGGCCCGTCACGCCGGCTGGATCATCGACACCGGCATGGCACGCCGTATTGAATAACCCGCGGCTACAGCTGCTCGCCGATGGCGAGGAGTTCCTCGGCATCGAGTACCACATCTGGGGCCGTAAAGAGTTTCTGGATCGCGGCCTTGTGGATCTTCATCTTCAAGCCGCCGACGCCCAGCGCCCCGTAGACCACCGCGGTGCCGTCGGCCCGTGCCTTGTCGGTGGCGATGATTCCCTCGATGCCGGCTGGGGGCACGGCGTTGAGATCGATCAGCACCCGTGCCTTGTCGGCCAGCGTCCGGCCAGCAGCATCGAGCAGCGTGCGACCGGCCGCGCCCGCGGCGACGTTAAAGGGGGCTGCGCCCCCGGCCCCGCCGATGGCCGACCGCTCCCGGATCGTCCCGGGCATTTCGAGCGGCTCGACCTGCGCTTTCGATACCGAGGCCGTGATCCGGCCGCACACCGCCGTCGCCCGTTCGAGTGATCGCGAGGCCACGCCCACGCTCACGCCCTTGCGAGCCAACAGCCGAGCCACCCGTTGCCCCACCGGCCCGGTGCCCCCGAGCACCACGGCACGGCAGCCCGCAGCCGACCGCGGATCGCCGAGCGGAAGATGGCGGGCCGCCGCCACCACGGCTGCACTGGCGGTGGTGTTGGCGCCGTTGGGATCGAGCATCACCCCGACCCGCACCGGCCCGAAAAACGTCGCGGAGACCGACGCCGCGATCGCTTCGGCGGCGTCCACGTCGGAACCGCCGACAAAGATCGCCGTCGCCGCGAGATCGCTGCCCCCCCGGGTAAACATCGCCCCATGCACCAGCGGCACGACGTTGTCTTTCGTGACCCCGCCGTGCCGAAGCAGCACCTCGACGCCGGCATCGGTCGCCACGACCGCGTCAAACGTGCTCGGCTGCGGATCACCGTCAAGCTGCAGCAGAATCTTTTTGAGCATGGAAAGAGAACCCGTCCGCCGCGGGCCGGTGGGAATCCCGTCCGCCGCGGGCCGGTGGGAATCCAGCGACTCCCACCGGCGCGACAGTCTGGTCGAGAAAGATCGGCCGCGGACGATCAGCCCTTGTAAAACGGATGGTCCGCCTTGTCTTTGTCGGCCACCATTTCGTCGGCGGTCGGCTTGCCGCCCATCGCGTTGGCGATGGCGTCCATCGTGGCCTGGTAGTTGTATTCGTAAATCTTCTTGTCGTCTTCGGCTTGCCAGTGGATGAACACGCCACAGACGATGACGAGATTTTCGGCATCGCTCTTCGGAATCACCCCGGCGGCCACACTGTCGGCAACCGCCTTGGCGACAGCCGCCTGAGCCGGGCCAAACATCTGCACCGCCTGCTTGGCACCCTTGATGGTCACCTTCGTGATCATCACGGTGGCCGGCTTCACGGCGACGTTCGGCGCCAGCACGGCCAGAAGATTCGAATGGCCTTCGCTCTGCCGGGCCAGGGCATTTGCAAACGCGGTGCCGACCGGTCCATCCTTGCCACCGATCAAGAGATCGATATGAGCCACCTCGTTGCCGTCACCGGCCAGCGCTTCGCCAATAAACATCGACATATTCTCTGCTCCTGCGGAAAAAGTTCGGGTCTCCGAGGGCGTCAGGATACCATTCGGGGATGAGCCATCAAGGCACCGGCGGCCCCCGCCCCCTCAATCCGCTTCTTGTCTTGGGCGGCAGCGCCCGGGCGTTGGCATGGTCGGCCGCCACAGCCGGCTGGGCGGTGTATGCCGCCGACCTGTTCGACGACGAGGATCTGCGAATAATCGCTGCCCGTTCGGTGCGGGTCGATGCTCGCGAGTATCCCCATTCACTTCTGGCGGCTGCCGAATCCTTGCCACCCGCCCCTTGGTGCTACACCGGCGCGGTGGAAAATCACCCGGATCTCATCGATCAACTCACCGCGATCCGTCCCCTTGCCGGCAACGCCGGAGCGGCCGTGCGTGCCGTCCGCGACCCGCTGCGGCTGGGAGCGACAGCAAACGCTGCCGGATTGTTGTTTCCAGAAACCCGCCTCACCCCGGCGGGCGTCCCCGGCGACGGTTCGTGGCTCGTCAAACCGCGAAGCAGCGCCTCCGGCCGTGGGATCCATCCGTGGCTCTCGGCGGCGGCGGTCACTCCTGCCAAGCCGCTGCTCTGGCAGCGCCGGGTGAGGGGGATTCCGTGTGCGGCCTCGTTCATCATGGCGGATGGCCGCGCACGGCTCCTCGGCCTCTCGCGACAGTTGCTCGCGGAAGCCTGGTGCGCAGGAGGACCATTCGCCTACGGTGGGTCGGTCACGCTCTCTGCAGCGGAGATGGCCCGCGGACTCGCCGCCCAGGCGAGCGAGATCGGCGGCATGCTGGCAGAGGATTTTCGTCTTGTCGGTGCCGTCGGCGTCG
>CAYZFV010000195.1:0-5378 GCA_964477765.1 uncultured Candidatus Kuenenia sp. | reverse complement strand
CGAAAAAAAGTGGACCTCGCCCGCATGAACCGCGCAACTGATCCATCTTACGGCCCCCGGCAACGAACCCCGTGACCTGGGGAAGCTAGACGATTCTCTCCACCATGCGCCGCTCGGCGGCCGGGAGCCGGGAGATCGACGGGATCCGATAGCGGATGCCGTCGGTGTCGGTGACGAGCGCCGAGCCGTTGGGCAGCCGGGCCACGTCGTCGCCATGGGCCACCTTGAAGCGACGCGGCCCGCGATCGGTGACCACGCTCCATTCGGTGGGCTCCCCGCCGGCCACCGCCAGGATCTGTTCGATCACGGGAAGAAACTCGCGTTGGGCCAGTTCCTGTTCGAGGGTGGTCCGCAACACGCCGCCGGCCTGCTCGAGCGAATCGATCCAGGCCAGTTCACTGCCGTCGGCCGCGACGATCGCCACGGGGCCGTGCGGTGCCGAGACAGGAAAGGCCCGCAGCACCTCGACCTGCTCGTGGACGGCGCCCGTCTCATCGATGAACTGCAGCTGTCCGTGCGGCTGCCGCTCGAGTCGCCAGGCATGGGAAAAGGCGTCGGGAAAGGGTGCGGGTTCCGGGAGCATGGCATCAGCGGGCGATCGCCGCCTCCTGAGACCCCGTCGTCTGAGCTTCCTGCTGCGCCTCCATCTGGGCGTGGTAGAGACGGGCGTAGACGCCTCCCCCCGCCAGCAGATCATCATGACGGCCGATCTCGACGATCTGCCCCGCGTCGAGCACGACGATCCGATCGGCCCGCCGCAGGGTGGAGAGGCGATGGGCGATGGCGATCGTGGTGCGGCCCGTGACCAGCCGGTCGATCGCCGCCTGGATGATCGCCTCCGTCTCGGCATCGACGCTCGAGGTGGCTTCGTCGAGGATGAGAATCCGCGGGTCGACGAGGAGGGCGCGGGCGATCGAGATCCGCTGCCGCTCGCCGCCGGAAAGCGAACTGCCCCGTTCGCTGATGCGGGAGTCGTAGCCGGCGGGCAACGCGAGGATGAACTCATGGGCACCGGCCGCCCGTGCGGCGGCAACGATCCGCTCCCGTGAGGCGTCAGGGCAGCCGTAGGCGATGTTTTCCGCGATCGTGCCGAAAAACAAAAACGGCTCCTGGAGCACGCACCCGAGGGCGCTGCGATATTCGGCGATCGCCACGTCGCGGAGATCGATCCCGTCGACGCGGATCGACCCGCTGGAGGGGTCGTAAAAGCGGCAGACGAGGTTGGCGAGGGTCGATTTCCCGGCGCCGCTGCCTCCGACCAGGCCGATCATCTCGCCGGGCTCGATCGTGAGGTCGATGCCGTGGAGCACTTCGCGGGCTCCGTAGCGAAAGTGGACGCCCGCGATGTCGAGCCGGCCCGCCACCCGCCCCAGCGGCACCGGCTGCTTCGGCTCCGCGACCGAGGGCTGGCAATCGAGAATCTCGAAGATTCGTCGGGCGCTGGCCGCCGCCCGTTGGGTGGCCGGCACCATGCGGATCATCGATTCCACCCGGCCGTAGAACCGCGAGATGTAGGCGAGGAAGGCGGTGAGGCCGCCGACCGTCACCGCCTCGCCAAACACGAGCCACGCGCCCGCGGCCCAGACGACGAGCAGTCCCAGTTCACTGAACAGGCTGACGAGCGGACCGAAGAACGACCAGACGACGTTGACGCGGTCGTTGGCTTCCAGCACCCGGTCGTTGGCGGCCGCAAAGCGTTCGCCTTCGCGCCGCTCCTGGGCGAAGGCCTTGACGACCCGGATGCCGGGAATGGTGTCGGCCAGCACGCTCGTCATGTCGCCCCAGGCGACGGTGGCCCGGGAGAAGCCCCGCCGCAACCGCTCCCGCACCAGGTAGACGAGCCAGAGCACGAACGGAAAGGGGAGCAGGGTGACCACGGCCAGCGTGGGATTGAGCGCCACCAGCACCACCCCGGTGAGGAGGACGAGCATCACGTTCGACGAGAAATCGATCAGATTGAGCGACAGAAAGTTGTTGATCCGTTCGGTGTCGCTGCCGACGCGGGCCATGAGGTCGCCGGTGCGACGGCCGGAGAAGAAGTCGAGCGACAGGGTCTGCATGTGGGCGTAGGTCTTCACCCGCAGGTCGGCGGCGATGCGCTCGCTCACCCACGCCAGCGTCCACGTGCGGGCCCACGACAAGAGCCACGCCAGCAGTGCCGCCACGAACAGGCCACCCAGGTACCACCAGACCAGGGAAAACGGCACCGGCATCCCCTGCTGCCGCGGAATCAGCACGTCGTCGACCAGCGGCATCGTGAGATAGGGGGGCACGAGCGCGGCCGCCGTACTGGCCAGCGACAACAGGCCGCCCGCCACGGCGGCGCCGAGATGGGGGCGGGCAAACCTGGCCAGACGGAAGAGCGACCGGAGGGAGTCGTGCGCGGCAGCACCGACATCGGCGGCGTCTTCGTCGGCCGCTCGCGACGGCACGGGAGGGGCCGGCCGAGACGTTTCGGTGTCGCTCGAGACGTCGCCCGGGCCTCCTTTTTGCAGGGCATCGAAGGCATCCTCGACGGCGTGCATGCCGCGGGCACGGGCCGCCGTAAATTTCCACTGTGCCACCACCTGACCGTGGCGGGATAATTCGATCCGGCCGACGGTCGACCGCAGGCGAACTTCCAGGCCGGTCGCCCCATCGATCGGCCACTCGATCTGGCGGCCCGGCTCCGGTGGCTGTCCGGTCGCCGGATCGTCTGACATGAGCCGCCGGTCGGTGAGCACGATCCAGCCGTCGACAAACCGGAGGGCGGCGTCGAGGTCGAAACGACAGCACGCCAGCAGGTGCTCGCCCGGGCCAACGGCAAACCGTGTCGGCAGGCTTGCCGAGGCGGCGGCCGGCGGGCGGCCAGAGAGAGACCGCGTGATCGACACGGGAGGCGTGGGCGGTGCAGAAACTGTTGAGCTGGGACGGACTGTCAAGAGAGGCCGTGGGAAGCGGTTAGAAGGGCGTCGCCGGCGAGAAACCGGCTTGATTCACCGGAAATGCGTGGTTTTCCGTACGTTCCTAGAATACCGTAGGCGGAGGTTTCCGTCGTGGCTCGGTCACGCCAGGCCGATGAACCGGCTTGCGGTGATCAATGGTTTTTGAACGAATTGCCTGACCACCGGCTGTCGTTTGTACCAGCGATTGTCAATCTTTCCCATGACTCGAAGCGGCACGACGGGCGGCGACACCCCCATTTTTCAGCCATTCGACCACGCCGGTAATCCGGTTTGCTTGTCTGGCACGAAGAATGCAGGGGAGACCCGAAGATTGGCCTCGAAAAATTGTCGCATCGGATTGGTCCGGTACGTACACTTTCCAGGCGTGAACTTCTGGTCCATACGCTTCGCCTGCGCTCCAAAAATCTCTCCCGTCCATGGCCCTGTTGGCCGGAAAAAGATCGGCCGGTGTTCATTTCTGTGCTTCGCGGGCGACGCGCCCGAGTCGCACGCCGTCGATTCGCGTGTCCTTTTCTCCAGGCGTCGTCGGAGTGTCCGGCGGCCGAAGCGGCACGTTGGCCCCAACCCTGAGCACGCGTCTGCAAGGGGTGACGAGAGTGCGCTCCAGCGTCCATGAAGATTTGTTCGCTCAAGGTTCTCCGCGGTCCGAATCAATGGGCCTCGTTTCCTGTGCTCGAGGCCCTCGTCGATCTTGGCCCGCTCGAGGATTTCCCGTCGCACACACTGCCGGGGTTCAACGACCGTCTGATGGCGTGGCTGCCGACGATGATCGAGCATCGCTGCTCGATCGGTGAGCGCGGAGGCTTTTTCGAGCGGCTCCGCACGGGCACCTGGATGGGCCATGTGCTCGAGCATGTGACGCTGGAGTTGCAGTCGCTCGCCGGAACGCCGGTGGGCTACGGCCGCGCCCGGGAGACGGCCACCCGTGGCGTCTACTGGGTGGTGATCGAATACAAGGAGGAGGCCTTCGCCGTTGAATGCCTCCACGCCGCCCACCGGCTGCTCCAGGCCGCCATCGACGACATGCCGTTTGACGTGGCCGCCGAGGTGGCTCGGCTGCGGAAGCGACTGCTGGACGTGCAGCTCGGGCCGAGCACGCGGGCGATCGTGAATGCCGCCCTGGCCCGCGGCATCCCCGCCCGCCGGCTGAGCGAAGGCTCGCTCGTGCGGCTGGGGCAGGGGGCCAGGCAACGACGCATCATTGCCGCGGAGACCGACGCCACCTCGGCCGTGGCCGAGTCGATCGCGCAAGACAAGGAACTCACCCGCACGCTCCTCGAGGAAGGTGGCGTGCCCGTGGCGGAAGGCCGACCGGTGGCCGACGCCGCCGACGCCTGGGCGGCCGCCCAGGAAATCGGCACGGCCGTCGTGGTCAAGCCGCGAGATGGCAACCAGGGCCGCGGTGTGTCGGTCAACCTCACGACCCGAGAGGAGATCGAGCGGGCCTGGCACATTGCCCGTGCCGAATCCTCGGCGGTCGTGGTCGAGCGGTATGTGCCGGGGGCAGACTATCGCGTGCTCATCGTCGGCGGACGGATGGTCGCCGCGGCACACAGGCGGCCGCCGATGGTGATCGGCGACGGTGTCTCCACCGTGCGGCAACTCGTCGACACCGTCAACGCGGATCCGCGACGCTGCGGCGATCATGCCTGCTCGCTGAGCCCGATCGAAATCGATGCGGTGGCGCTCGCCGTGCTCGCCGAGCAGGGGCTCGATCCCCAGAGCGTGCCGGCACCGGAGCAGACGGTCTTTCTCCGCAACAATGCCAATCTGAGCACGGGAGGCACCGCCGAGGACGTCACCGACATCGTGCATCCCGACGTGGCGGCCCGCGCCATCGATGCCGCCCGGATCGTGGGACTCGACATCGCCGGGATCGATATCGTGGCCGGCGACATCGCCGTGTCGCTGGAGAACCAGCAGGGGGCGATTATTGAAGTCAATGCCTGCCCCGGTCTGCGGATGCATCTGGAGCCGGCACAGGGCACCCCGCGGGATGTCGGCGCCGCGATCGTCGATACCCTCTTTCCCACCGGAGACGACGGCCGGATTCCGGTCGCCGCCGTCACCGGCACCAACGGCAAGACGACGGTGGTGCGGCTCCTCTCCCACCTCGCGGCCACCGGCGGGGCGACCGTGGGCACGACCTGCACCGAGGGCGTGTTTATCGGGAGCCGCACGATCGACACCGGCGATTGCAGCGGGCCCAAGAGTGCGCGGCGGGTCTTGGCGAATCCGGCCATCACCACGGCGGTCCTGGAAACGGCCCGTGGCGGCATCCTCCGCGAGGGCTGTGGCTTCGACTTCTGCGATGTGGCCGTGGTGACGAATATCGGCGCGGGCGATCATCTGGGCATCGACGGCATCGACACGCCGGAGCGGCTTGCCTGGGTGAAGGGGGCGATTGTCGCCGCCGTGCGGCCCGCCAAGGGC
>CAYZFV010000194.1:0-4941 GCA_964477765.1 uncultured Candidatus Kuenenia sp. | reverse complement strand
CGCGGCATTCACCGCCGAGGCTCACCAGTTCGATCTCGCAGTCGGGAAATTTCCCCGGGAAATCACTCGCCGGCCCCACCTTGATTGCGCCACCGCGGGCGGTCGCAATCAGTCGCCACATCCAATCGAGGCCTGGCTGGTAGTGCTCGAGCCAGCGGGCCGGCCGATCGCGGCCGTCACGACGATCGGGGTCGGCATGCACGAATCGCCCTGCCCAGTCTTCCGCCGCCACGTCGCCACACCGGGCGGAGAATCGCTCCGGCCGGCCGAGCACCTCGGCGTTCCACGTGGCTCGCAGCACCATCGCCGGCGAGCAATCGACGGCCGTCACCTGCGCGTGGTGAGAGAGCGCCGCCGCGTCGCTGCCGACGCCGCAGCAGAGATCGACCACGTCGCCACAGCCGGCAAACCGCTGTGCCTTATGCATGGCCACGTCCCAGGCGCTGGCCTGCTCGAGCCCTGTCCGCGTGAGCCACAGGCGCTCAGCGTGCGGCAGCCGCCCGATCGCCCGCTCACGTGCCTCATGAAGCGCGACCGCCGCCCGCACGAGTTCATCGGGAAATCGCCCCCGCAGCGACTTCTGGCTCGCCCGCTCGGGCCGAGAGCAGGCCGCGACGGCCGCCAGCAGGTCAGAGGCCGCCCGCAGTTGCTCAAGCAGGGCCGTGTCATCCATGATTGCCAAAAGTAGCCGGTTATGGGAACGGTGTCGCAGTTATGCAACATGGCAACGCTGCCAGTATTTCGAGTCGCATTATGGCATCGACGCCACAGACCTGACGGTGGGAATTCTATTTACGATCATTCCCAGTTGATATCGTTCATTCCAGTTGATACGGGTCGCGGAGCATCGTGAAAAATCCTGCTGGCGACGGGTCAGCCACTGAAGAACTATGACTATTTCTGTCGTTACGCTGGTTGTGGCTTCCCTCCTAGGTTCAGTTTATACCGCGGCTGCCGAGCCCGGCCGATGCTTTGATCTCGCCGAGCGAGCCAGCGAGATCGACGCCGCCGCTGCCGAACATCCCGAGATCGCCTTCACGTTCACCGACCCCAAGACCGACAAGCCGCTCGACATGCAGCATGCCGTGGTCGACACGCGTGTGCCTCCGCAGGGGCGGCTCGTGATCTGGCTGATGGACCACAGCCCGGGGCTCTTCGACCGGATCGCCGGCTACGGCCTGCACGGCATCCAGGTGAGCTATGCCAATCGCTGGTTTGGCACGTTGAAGCCCGAGGTGCGCGATTCGGGCGATGTGCTCGGGAAGATCCGACTCGAGGCCGCCACCGGCGAAGACTTCAGCCCACTCGTCTCCATCCCCAAGCCCGACAGCCTGCGGGAGCGGGCGCGGCAGTTTTTGCTCTGGCTCGACAAGGAGAATCCCGAGGGGCTGTGGGGCCAGTTTCTCACCGATGAACGGCAGGATCTCCACTGGAACAAGGTCACGCTGGCCGGCATCTCCCACGGCTCCACCACGGCAGCGCGGTTTGCGATGCATCAGCCGGTCGATCGCGTCGTGATGTTTTCCGGTCCCCGCGACAACACCGAGACGTGGCAGGGGGGCCCGTCGGCCACGCCATCCAACCGCTTTTTCGGTTTCACGCACGTCCTCGACGGTGGCTGGGCCGCTGATCACTACTGCCGCTCGTGGCAACTGCTGCGGATGCACGAGCACGGCCCGGTGGTCAATGTCGATGACACGGCGCCCCCCTACGGCAACACGCGGCGGCTCATTACCAACTGCGACATGGGTGGCAATGCCGGCCGCGCCCATTCCGGCGTGATTCCCAATGGAAACGCCTGCAAAGATGCCGCCGGTGGCTTCGTGCACGAGCCAGTCTGGCGGTATCTCTTCATGCATCCCGTCGATGAGACGGCCGCCTCCGTGCCCCTTGATTCAGACTGTGCGATGGAGCGCCAGGGCAGGCATGGCGTGCCGCCGACGGGCCAGGTGAAGGGCATCGCCGAACTCGTGGACGGCCCGATCGAGGTGAAGGAAATCGCGAGTGGATTCACCTTTACCGAAGGGCCGGCAACCGACAGCCATGGCGACATTTTTTTCACCGATATCCCTCAAGAAAAAATCCATGTGTGGCGGGCGGCGACAGGAAACATCGAAACCTGGCTTGAGAAGACCGACAAGATCAACGGCCTGTTCTTTCGGCCTGGCGGCCCACTGATCGGCTGCCAGATGGGCCCGGGCCGTCGCGTCGTGTCGATCGATCCGATGACAAAGGCGATCACGCCGCTCGCCGAGCGGATCGAGGGAAAACGCTTCAACGCCCCAAATGACCTCGTGATCGATGCTCAAGGGGGCGTGTGGTTCACCGATCCGGCGTACGGCCGCAAGCCGGAAGAAAAGGAACTGGAGGAGGAGGCCGTCTACTGGATCCCGCCCGACGGCTCGTCCGTGCAGAAGGTGGCCGGCGGTTTCCAGCGGCCCAACGGCATCGCCCTGTCGCCCGACGAAAAGACGCTGTATGTCGCTGATCGTGATGCCGACATCACGGTGGCTTTTCCTGTCGAGGGGCCGGGCAAAGTCGGGGCACGCAGAGAGTTCGCGAAGACGGGCTCCGACGGCTTCGCCGTGGATGAACAGGGAAATCTCTACGTGACGCCCAAGGCTCCAGCCATCCGCGTGTTTTCCCCGACGGGGACGAATCTGGGAGAGATTCCACTACCCGTTCAGCCGGCAAACGTGACCTTCGGCGGCCCGGACCGCCGCACGCTCTTCATCACCGCCCGCGACCGTGTATTCACGCTGCCGATGAAGGTGCAAGGGGGACAATGAATGCTCGCGATTCGTGACATCTCCATGCCGCTCCAGATTCGATGCCTGGCCGCGGTCGTGATCATGCTGGCAAGTGCGTCTGATTCGCTGGCCGACGGAGCTTCCCCGGTGCCGAGGCATCCACAGCGGCAGGAGCGGCTGGTCGTGGGATGGCGAGTCTTGATCAGCGAAACCCTGCTCGACGAGCATGCTGCAGCCACGGAGCGGGCGATCGAGTTGCTCGAAAAACAACTCGAGGAAATCGTCCGCGTCGTGCCGGGCGACGCGGTCGCGAAGCTCAAGGCGGTGCCGCTTTATTTTTCGGCGACCTACGCGGGTGTCGATCCCAAGGCGGAATATCACCCGGCCGCCGGCTGGCTGCGGGAGCACGGCCGGGATCCAGCCATGGAAAAGGCCGTCGAGTTTACGAATGTGCTCATCTTCGAGGCCGAGACCCGCCGGATGCCAAACTTCGCGCTCCACGAACTGGCTCATGCCTACCACGATCGCGAGCTCGCCGATGGCTTCGGCAATCGCGATGTCGCCGACACCTTTGAGCGGGCACGGGCCTCAGGCACCTATGACCGCGTGGAGCGGCAGGACGCCGAGGGCCGACGGACCACCGACCGGGCCTACGCGCTCACCAATCCGCAGGAGTATTTCGCGGAAACGACCGAGGCCTATTTCTCCCGCAACGACTTCTTCCCGTTCTGCCGCGAGGAACTCGAAAAGGCCGATCCCCACGCCTGCCGCATGCTCAGCCGAGTGTGGGGCGATAGCAAGTAGATATTTTGTCTTCCATAAACCATCACGTTATGCTTTATGGATGAATCTCTCAGATATCGACGCCAAAAAACGCTCGCTCGACCGGCTCCGGCCGCTGCCGAAGGACGCGGTCCGCAATCTCGAGGCCTGGTTTCGGGTCGAACTCACCTATACGAGCAACGCCCTCGAGGGCAACACGCTCTCGCGGCGGGAGACGGCGGTTGTGCTCGAGAAAGGGCTAACGGTCGGCGGAAAAACTCTCAAGGAGCATCTCGAGGCCACCAACCATGCCCGGGCGATCGATTTCGTCGCGTCGCTCGTGGCGTCTCAGCGGGTCGTTTCCGAGCAGCACCTTCTTCGGCTTCATGAACTGGTGCTCGAGGGGATCGATGATGCCAGTGCCGGCCGCTATCGCACTGTCGCCGTGCGGATCGCCGGTTCGACCGTCGTGCTCCCGAATCCACGCCGTGTGCCTGACTTGATGCACGAGTTCGCGGAGTGGCTGGCAGCCCATGACACGCTTCATCCGGTCACCTTCGCTGCCGAAACGCATTACAGGCTCGTGAGCATTCATCCCTTCGTCGATGGCAACGGCCGCACCGCACGCCTGCTGATGAATTGTCTGCTGATGATGCACGGCTACCCGCCGGCCATCATTCGCCCGCGCGATCGGACCGCCTACCTCGGTGCTCTCGAAACAGCCCAGCTAGGTGGGCCACGAGCCGCCTATGAAAGCCTCATTCTCCGGGCGGTCGATCGTTCGCTCGACATCTACCTCGATGCTGCGGGTGGTCGCGTGGGCCACGGCGGGCAGCATGTTCGTGCATCGGGTGGACCACTTCTCAAAATCGGTCAACTCGCGAAAAATGTCGGCGAAACCGTGCCGACGATCCGTCATTGGTTGAAGATCGGCCTCCTGCATCCGGCCCAGGTCTCTCCCACCGGCTACCAGCTATTTTCGGCAGCGGCCGTCGATCGTTGTCATCAGATTCAAGCGCTCAAGGGACGACGTCTCACGCTCGCGGAAATCCTTGGAGCCATCGACGAGCCAACAACCCCAGACGCCACCGAATGACGCCGATAGAGCCCGTCAGACCTTGGTGGCAAGCAGGGCCTTGGCCGCGGTCGCTATCGCCGGGCGGTGCTCCTCCTCGACCGGATCGAGCAGTGGCAAGAGCGGTCCCGTCGCGGCGATTCCCGCCCCGGCGACCGCTTCATGGAGTACGCGGATCGGGCTGATCGCGTTTCGGAGGTCTTCCAGTGGCTCGAAGATGCCGCGGATCCGCTCCGCCTCGGGCCAGTCGTAGCGGCGGATCGCCGCCAGCAGCGCCTGCGAGAGCGCCGGTGCGACACACCCGCAGCCGGTCGTGAAGCCGCCCAAGCCGAAGTCTCGCAAATGCACGATCGC
>CAYZFV010000193.1:0-2789 GCA_964477765.1 uncultured Candidatus Kuenenia sp. | reverse complement strand
GCAGGGCATGTCGCTCCCGCTTGTGTTTCGCCCTGCCGCGCTCACTGTCTGCTTGATGTATGCCGATCGCTGCGCGCGGCTCCTCTCTCGAAAGGAGCCCCCGATGATTGCTGTGAAGAAAGAGCGCCGCGAGTCCGCGGCGGAGGCCCTCGCCGACCTGAGCCTCGCGGATGATCCCTTGCTGGGCACGGCCGAAGCGGCCGCGATGCTTGGCCTGTCGCAGAAAACGCTTCGCGAGTACCGCTGCGATCGCCGCGGCCCGCGATGCTTCAAGCTGGGCACCGCGAAACAGGCCCGCACGGTCTACCGCCGGTCCGACCTGGAGCGGTGGTTTCGTGAGAACGCTCACGCGGTCGGTGGAGCGTGATGGCATGAAAAAACCCGGGCCTGGGGTCGATTGCCGTTGACCCAGACCCGGGCAAAGTCGCGTGCGAGGTCAAGGATGGCCGCCTCCTCGCCGCGTGTCAATACGACACGGCCATAGGAGATTCGTCATGTCTGTTTCGACGGTCGATGCCGACGGCATCGCGAAGGTAATCGCAGGATACGTGCATCGAGGGCTTCGCGTGGTGAGGTTGAACGGGCTCGTGAGGGCCGGCGAGTGTACGTGCTGGCGGCGGGGCGACTGCGGCACCCCGGGCAAACATCCCGTGGGCAAGCCGTGGGAAACAACCACCGACGAAGATGAGGTGTTCGAGTGGTGGGGCGGGCCGACACGTTACAACGTTGGCGTCGTGCTGGGGGATGCCGGCCGCGGCAGCGGTCCGGCGGTGATCGACATCGAGGCGGATTCCGCCGAAGCCGCGGCAGAACTGCGGCGGCTCGGCCTTGACCGATTCGAGACTCCTACGTGGAGCTCCGGTCGCGGCCTTCATCGCCTGTTTCTCTGGTCGCCAGAGCTGCCGGCGGTCCAGGTTGTGAAGCCGCACGGCATCGAGGTCCGCATCGGTGGCGGCGGCAGGCAGACCCAGAGCGTGATGCCGCCTTCCATGCACCACTCCGGCCGAGCCTATCAGTGGCAGCCGGGCTTTGGCCTCGATGAAGTCGAGATCGCGGCGGTGCCGGACAACATGATGGAGGCGATTCTGGAGGCCGCGCGGCGCGGGTCAGCGGAGAGCGCGGGCAACCTCGCGAACGGGAGGCGATCGACGGCGATCCTCTGCGGTCCGGTCGGCGAGGGTGGTCGGAATGATGCCATGCTCTCGCACGCTGGTTTGTTGGTGCGAGCCATCAACCCGAGTGATGACGTGATGGAGCAAGCCTTGCTCAATGTGCTGAGAGCGGTGAACACGCTGCACTGTCGGCCGCCGCTCGCGGATGATGAGGTGAAGTCGATTTTCCAGAGCGCCGTGAAATACCGGCGCGAGGACACTGCAGCGGAAGCCCTGTTCCCCGGCGTCGAGGCGATCGTCGATGGATCGCGCACCGTGCATCGACCGGCCGGCCTGGAGCTGACGATCCTCCAGGGCGATCCGACAATGTTCGAGCTGCGGTGTGATGAGCTGCGGCCCTTCAATCCGTCGGGCTCCGTTCGCGTTCCTGCCGACGTGTGGGGCGACGCGAGGAAGATGAAAACGGCATTGCTCGGCGCGTTTCCTGGGGTGCCGTTCGACCGGCATCCCGGAGACTTCGCGAGGATATGGGATGGCACGGCACCGCAGCCTGCCACGAGAAATCATCCGGCTCGCGAGGCGGTGACGGGGCTCCGTGTGTTACTTGAGCAAGAGGCGATCGCCGCCGGTCGCCGCGTCGAGGTGACAGACCCGGCAGAGAACAGCACGCGGCGGCTTGCCGGTTTGATGGTGGCAAAACTCGATCGCTTAGGCGAGGGCTGCGCGCCATGTCAGGCAAAAAAAGAGAATCCAAGCGACGATGAAATACTTGCCGAGTTGGTGTCGCTGCGGTCGGGCGGCTGGGTTGCTGGCAAACTGTGGTTTTCCTGGGATCGCTTGTGGCAAGACATCGCGTCGGCATACGGGATCGAGCGGGATGCGCCAACGAAGGTTGCCCGGGCACTGCCTGAGATCATCGGCAGGAAGTTGAAGCCGGAGAGGTTTCAGCGGTACGGCACGCGGGCGACGCTGCGGAGTCTGAGCGCGCACGAGATGGAGCTGTTGCGGACGTTCGCCGCCGGCGGTGCCACGGCTGCCAGTGATTACGTATGGGGCGGGGACGACGTGTCCCCGGAAGGCCGAAAAGGGGTGGCAGGGGTGGCACGAGGGGAGGAAAACGCGAAATGAGCCGAGAGAAAGACGGTTTTCCGGTGCCACCCCCCCATGTCCGCGTGAGGTGGCACGGGGGTGGCAGGGGTGGCACGGCCGCGGAGCGGTTCGTGAGTTTCTTTCACGAGTCATTCCCAGACGAGGTAGAGCACGTCGCAGAGATCGCCCAGGACATCGTGACTGAGGCCCGGGGGCTCGATGCCGCGTGCGTACAGGCGGGCGCGTGCGAGCGGCTGCGACTCGCCGCCTGGAGGCTATGGATCGCGGCGCAGCAAGTAGAGGAGTCGGTCGATGCGTACTACGGCACCACCCCGGCCCCCCGGGGTGGGAACGATCCTGCCGAGCACGTCTGAGGAAAACCAGACGTTCCCCCTCACGTGCGAAACCCCGAGTTTTCCACCCTGCCTTTCCTCACAACTGGAGATCAACCCCGATGGGGCTTCGCGGACCGCTCCCCCGTCCCCGTTCTGCCACGATCGCCTCGCCGGCCGATCCACTGCCGCCCCCGAGCTGGCTGCCCGTAGACGCGAAGGCAGTGTGGCTGGAGGCCGAGCCCCGGCTCCGGGC
>CAYZFV010000192.1:0-4740 GCA_964477765.1 uncultured Candidatus Kuenenia sp. | reverse complement strand
GCCCGAGCGATCTCCAGACGCCGGCGGCTCGCCAGCGGCAGGTCGCCGGCAATCTGGTCGGCCGCATCCTGCAAGCCGACGAAGGCGAGCGCGTCGTGGGCCCGGCACCGGGCCTCCTCTTCCCCTCGACGATTGCCGCGGGTGCGGAGCAGCATCGCCAACGCCCCGCCCGGAATCGACCGATCGAGGCCGACCAGCACATTTTCCAACACGGTCATCTCGGTAAACAGCCGGGGGTTCTGAAACGTTCTCGCGATGCCTGCCCGGGCGACGGCGTGGGCCGATCGCCGGCCACGCCTCCAGATGGCGATCATGCCCGCGGTCCCGAGCATCCAGCCCGCCACCAGTCCGCTCCACCCGCGGATGCGAATCCGCGACTTCCCCGCGGCGAGCCGATCGAGCACGTCGTCTTCGATGGTGGCCTGTGGCTGCGATGGACTTGCCGCATCGGCCATGTCGGATGCATCGGGAATCGTGCCCGGCCCCGCCCGCCGGGCCGTCAGGGCTGCCTGTAATTGATTTCGCAACGACACGGCGTCGGCATAGTCGCGACGGATCGCCAGCACGTCTCGGCCATCGGCGCTCACCACCCGCCATTTGCCGGCCAGCTGGTCGACCGCCAGTTCGCCTCGGAAATAACTTCGCAGCCGCCGCCGAGCCGCGTCGAAGGTGAAGGGTTCGTCGAGCACCATGCCCCGCTTCACGACGGCCAGCCAGAGACGGTCGACATCCACCGCCGCCGCCGCCGACAGCAGCCCCACAAGCAGGCCGACACCGATCGCCATCCACAACACGCCGGGGCCGAAGGTCTGCGAGAGCCGATGCCCTTGAAAACGCACCGATCCACCCGTCGGCGAGCAGATTCCACTGACACAATTGCAGACGGTCGTCTTGCCGGAGCCATCGGGCCCGATGAGCGCCACGATCCGCCCCTCCGGCACATCGAGATCGAGATCCGACACGGCCACGAGGCCGCCAAACCGCATCGACACGCGGTCGATGTCGAGGAGCGGGATGTCGGCGGCCGCAGCCATGGGGCGTTTCTTCATCGGGCTCCACGCTGCCATTCAGCGGTCAGCCGCCGCGACGGGATCAGGCCGGCCGGGCGATACCGCATCACCATCACCAACGCCAGACCGAAGATCGCGAGCCGCCAGCTCCCGAGACTGAGCAGGCTCCAGCCGGTCGCTGGGCCGCTGAGCTGCTGGATCAGCGAGTCGGCAGCCGGAATGAGCACCGTGTCGAAGCCGACAAGAATCGCCACACCGAGGAGCGTGCCCTCGATGCTCCCCAGGCCGCCGATGATCACGGCACAGAGCACGGTCATCGAGCGGTTGAAGTCGTAGGCATTCGGATCGGCCGTCGTCGACAGCGTCGCGGCATACAGACAGCCGGCCAACGCCGCCACCGCCGCCGACATCGCAAAGGCCGACAGCTTGACCTGGGTGGCGGATATCCCCAAGGTCGCAGCGGCCAGTTCGTCTTCCCGCACCGCCGCCCACGCCCGCCCCAGCCGGGAGGCTTCCAGCCGCCGCATCGCCCACACGACGCCCGCCAACGCCGCGAGCGAGAGATAGTAAAACCAGCGGGGATCGACCGCGAACGCGAGGCCCAGATCGGTGCCGGCGATGGTCACCCCGGCCCCCGGTGGCGGCACGGGATTGAGGCCCTTCATGCCGCCGGTGATCTGTTCCAGATTGCGGAGCGTCACCTTCACCACCTCTCCGAAGCCGAGCGTGACGATCGCCAGCGCGTCGCCGCGCAGCTTGAGCACCGGCCCCCCCAAGGCGTATCCGATCCCCGCCGTGACGGCGATGCTTACCACCGCCGCCGCCAGCCAGCCGATCTGGAAGGGAAACAGCGGCACGGTCAACACCGCCAGCAGATAGGCACCGATCCCGAAGAACGCGGCGATGCCGAGGTGGAGCAGCCCCGTGTAGCCGACCATCACATTCAGCCCCAGGGCGAGAATGCAGAAGATAAAGAGTGTGGTCACCTGCCCTCCGAGGGCCCCGCCCAGCGCCGGCACAACCAGCGGTGCGGCCGCCAGCGCGGCCAACACGGCAACATCCCACCGCTCCTTCAGCCACCGATGCCCCATGTCGATCACGCCCTCTCCCGTTCACGACGGCCGAGAAGCCCTTCCGGGCGAAAGACGAGCACCACGATCAGCAAAGCAAACACGATCGCCCCGGCCCAGCGCTCGCCGGCATAGGCCGTGGAGAGCGCTCGTACGAGGCCCACCATGAGCCCCCCCGCTACGGCCCCGCGAATGCTGCCCAGCCCGCCGAGCACCGCCGCCGTGAGCGCATAGAGACCACTTTGGAACCCCATCTGGTAGCCGATGGTGTTGGTGTAGAGACTCGCCACGACGCTGGCGGCCCCACCCAGAAAACCGGCGAGGAAAAAGGTCGTGCCGACCGCCCGATCGATATCGATGCCCACGAGCGCCGCCGCCGTGCGATCCTGGACCACCGCCCGCAGGGCCTTCCCGAGCCGCGTCGCCCGCATCAGCGTCATGATGGCGACGATCAGCGGCACCACCACCGCCACCACGAGCAGATCCTTCCAGCCGAATTGCACGCCCTTGCCCGGGAGGAGGTTGGCCGCCGGAAGCACCTGCGGAAAGCCGCGGTCGGCCGGCCCGATCCAGGCCAGTCCGATGTTCATGCAGATAAACGACACCCCGATCGACGACACCAGCGGCGCGAGCGCCGGAGCATTCCGCAACGGACGGTAGACGAGCCGATCGATGGCCATGGAAAGCCCGCCACAGAAGAGCCCACAGAGGAGCACGAGGCCCGCGATACCGAGCCACGTGGCCGACGTCGGTGGCGCTCCCGTCGGCGCGAGCCCCAATGGCCCGGCCAGCGTGAGCGCCGCACACGCGCCGAGCATGATCACATCGCCATGCGCGAAGTTGATGAATCGCAACACGCCATACACCATCGTGTAGCCGATCGCGACGAGCGCGATCAGGCCGCCGTTGGTCAGACCGATCAGGCATTGCTGCAGCAAAAACAGGGCCGACACGGCATCCTCTCCTCGGCCCTGTTTCTACTCCGCCGGCGGCTCATCGGCCATGTCACTGGCGGTGATTGTCTCGGCAAACTCGAAGCGGCCCTCCCGTACCACGCTCACCGTGAGCACGCCCAGCGTCGTATCGCCGTTGTCGTCGAAGCCCCAGCGGCCGAGCGCCCCGTCATAATCGCGAATCGCCAGCGCCGCGGCCGTGATCGCCCGCCGATCCTTGGTGGCCGCGTCATGGATCGCCCGGAGCACCACGCCCGCCGCCTCATAGCCATATACAGCGTATCCGTCGGGAGATTCTCCATATTCCCTTCGATACCGCTCCACAAAGGCCGCCCCCTTGCCGACGAGCCGTTCCGGAGGCAGGCCGCCGAAGGTGACGAAGCACCGGCCGTCGAGCATCGCCGCGCCGGTGCGGGGCAGACTCGACACGATCCGCACGAGTCCAGGATCGGCCGGCCTGCAGCCGAGCGCCACCATGAGCATGCCGGCCACAGCCGCTCGCATCCTTGCCTTCATGGCCCGGAATGTACGGCCCACGTTTTCCCGGCGTCAAACGTCGCTCAGCGTTTCACCAGCCGCCAAGCCCGGTGAATCCGCTCATTGCGGAAGTCTTCGGGAAGGGTCTGCCGCGTGATCTCGCGGATCGAGTAGCTGGCCGCCACCTGGTCCTCCGCGAGATGAAAGCGGCGAAAATTGGTCGAAAAGTAGACGATGCCGCCGGGGGAGAGATTCTGCGCGACCAGCGTCAGCAACGCCGCATGGTCGCGTTCCACATCCCACGGCACATCACTCTTGGCCGACCGTGAGAACGTGGGCGGATCGACGACGACCAGATCAAACGGGGGTTCGCCGCGCCGGGCCCGATGCTCGAGAAACCCCCGGGCCTCGTCGCGAACCGTGCGGTGGCGACCGGCATCCTTGAAGCCGTTGGCGGCGAGATTGGTCCGCGTCCAGTCGAGGTAGGTATTGGAGAGGTCGACGCTCGTGGTCTCGGTGGCTCCTCCGGCCGCGGCGTAGACCGAAAAGCTGCCGGTGTAGCAGAAGAGATTCAGGAACCGTTTGCCCCGCGCCTCGTCACGAACGAGCCCGCGGGTCTGCCGATGATCGAGAAACAGCCCCGTGTCGAGATAGTCGGAGAGGTTGACCTCGAAGGCGAGGCCCCCCTCCCGCACCGTCAGCAGCGTCTGCTGCTGGCCGACTTTCTCATACTGCCCTCCCGCCCGCTGCCGCCGCCGGGCCTTGAGAAACGCCTGCTGCATCGGCACGCCCAACTCGGCCGCCGCGGCCTCGATCATCCGTGAGAGCCAGACTTCATGCTCGATCTCGGTACGTTCATGCGGTCGCTCGTATTCGGCGGCATGGAGCCAGCCGGCATACCAGTCGATCACGAGCGGCACCTCGGGGATATCGCGGTCGTAGATCCGAAACGCCTCGATCTCCTGCCGGCGGGCCCACTTGGAAAGGTGCTTGAACCGCTTCGCCAGCCGGCGGCGAAAATCGCCGATTTGGTCGACGGTCGTGCGGCCCTGCGGCCTGCCGGGGGCAACGATGATGTCTGATGCGGGGCCGTCCGGGACGGGTTCCGCTTCATTCCGAGCTCCGCTGGCGGGTGGATTGATCGGTGAGCGGGGCCGGATGTCCACTTCCAGAAGGCGACAGGCGATGGGGCCGTTGGCCAGCGGCACGCGATGCGTGGTGCGGAGGCCG
>CAYZFV010000191.1:0-3087 GCA_964477765.1 uncultured Candidatus Kuenenia sp. | reverse complement strand
CGAAGTAGGTGTTCATGATGGCGCGGAGTTCGCCTCCGGCGGCCGGCGGCAGCTGCAAGTGCCGCCATGCGTCCCGCGAGCCGGCCACGAGCCGGAGCGCGGCCATGGCGTCGCGGGAGATCGAGATGACCGACCGCTTGCCGCGGCGGCAGGCCGGGCAGAGCACGCCGCCATCGAGCATCGCGAAAAACGTGCGGGGAGACTCGCCGACGGCGGCACGACACTCGGCGCAGCGAAAGAGGGCCGGCGCGTGGCCGATGATGCGCAGGAGCTCGAGCTCGAATCGCAGCAGCGCCGCCGCCACGTGGGCGTCGTCCGCGATTCCCGCCGGCTGCTCGGCGTCGCTGGGTGCGGTGATCGGGCGGGGGCCCGAAAGGGTGCGGAGCGTGGCATCGGCGGCGTCGAAGAGGTCGGGCTGCGGGTCGGCATCCGCGGTGAGGGCGTCGAGCAGTTCCGCGACATACAGGGCTCCATGAAAGGCTTTCAGACTGGCGACGCGAAACCGCCGCTCGAGCGTCGCTTCCGTCAGCACGTCGAGGCCACCTGAAAACTTTCGGAGGACGAGTACCTGACAGGTTGAAAGCAGGTCAAGGGCGGCGTCGAAACCGCTCTTCGGTCGCCACGCTCCCTTCGCCAGCCCCCGCACCTTGCCAAGCTCACGGGTGTAGAGCGTGGCCACGCAGCTTGTTTCCCCGAAGGGGATCGCCCGAATGACGATCGACCGCGTCTTCTCAGCCGCCATTGGTGTGCGTTTCCGGGAGCCGCTCCACCCGCACCAGATCGATCCGGCGGCGCGTGGCCGCCAGCACTTCCAGCCCCACCCCATGCACCGTGAGCGTGTCGCCGACGTGCGGGATGCGTCCAAACTCGTGAAACACGAGGCCCCCGATCGTCTCGTAATCGGCCTCTTCGGGAAGCTGGGTGCCAAACCGCTCGTTGAGGTCGTCGATGCGGACATGGCCGAGCACCTCGCAGACGGTGTCGGAGACGATCCGCATGCCGTCGGAGAAGGCTTCGTCGTGTTCGTCGGCGATCTCACCCACGATCTCCTCGAGGGCGTCTTCGATCGTCACCAGGCCCGACACGCCACCAAACTCGTCGGTCACCAGCGCCAGATGGGTGCGGCCCCGTTGAAGCTCCCGCAGGAGTTTCTGCACGTTCATCGATTCCGGCACGAAGTAGGGGGGCCGCAGCAGCGGCTTGAGATCGTGCGGCGGGGCCTGGCCGTCGGCGGGAGCCTCCACGAGCTTGGCGAGCAGTTCGCGGGTGTGGAGGATGCCGATCACGTCTTCCGGCGAGCGGCCCCACACGGGGAGCCGGGTATGGGCGCTTTCCGACACCAGGCGGATCGCGTCTTTCCACGGCGTCGCCAGCGGGATCGAGATGATGTCGGTCCGTGGCGTCATGATCTGGCCCACGCGAACCTCGTGGAGATCCATCACGCCCTCGATCATCGCCCGCGTGGTGCCGGGCAGCCAGCCCTCGCGATGGGCTTCATCGACCACGGCGAGCAGTTCATCCTGACGGTCGGCATCCTCGACCGTCGCGGCGCGACGGCCGACCAGCCGGGCCAGCCCCACCGCCACGCCCGCCAACAGGCTTACGACCGGTGATGTGAGGGCCACGATCGGTCGCCACAGGTTCCAGGTGGCCACCACGAACCAGGCACCGACGAACTTTGTGAACAGCATCGGCACCACCACGAGCATCGTCCACGAGAGCAGGATCCAGCCCGCCACGCCCGAGATCTCGAGCGCCGGCGAGTCGGCCATGGCCGCCACCAGCCACCGTGAGGCCAGCAGAGTGGCGATCACTGCCGCCATCACCACCACCGACGCAGTAATAAAGGCGATCGTCTCGCTCCCCTCGATGATCTCACCGCATCGCTCGGGCCGACCCTGGCGGCCGCAGATTTCCTGGATCTGATGCCGCTGGGCACCGCGGAAGGCGCGGGCCTGCATCGCCGCCAGTGCGGCGACACAGAGCAGGCCGAAGGCCGATTCGATGCCGAGTGGGCCGGAGAGATTCATGGGCACGGAATTCACGGGTGGCGACGGGCCGCCCGCCGCGGGGGAGGCGGCAGGCCGGCAGCCTTCATCACCTCTCGCTCGCGGAGCCGCATGCGGCGGCGATCGGCGGCGGTGCGGTCGTCGTAGCCGGTGAGGTGCAGGATGCCGTGGACGAGGTAGTAGGCCAGTTCGAGGTGTGGCGTCCAGCCCTGTCGGCCGGGGGCCAGCCGGCGGGCCTCGCGGGCGGCCGTTTCCGCACTCAGAATGATGTCGCCCCGAAGGGTCGGATCGCCGGGCATGCCGAGGTCGAAGGTCATCACGTCGGTGGGAGTCGGGTCGTCGAGCCACTCGCCGTGGACGGCCGCAATCCGGCGGTCGTCGCTCACGGTCAGGCTCAGCTCGGCGGCCGTCACGCGCTCCGCCGCCAACGCCGCCCGGGCCACCGCTTTGAGCCGGCGACTATCCACCGGCACCTTCCGCTGCCGGTTGCCCCAATCGATCACGATGGCGGTCACCTGCGGGGTGTTGCCGTGCCGGGTGCCAGCCACGACTACGCCGTCCTCTGGTCGGGGTATTTCACGCGGCCGTGGTAGACGGCCGTCAGGCTCTTGACGAGGCTCTGCTCGATCACGTCGAGCTCCTCGAGTGTGAGGCCGCAGTCGTCAAACTGGCCGTCGAGGAGCCGCTTCATGGCGAGATCGTGCACGAGACTGGCGATGCGGGAAGGCGTCGGCTCGGTGAGCGCGCGGCTGGCGCTTTCGGCGGCATCGGCGAGCATCAGCACCGCCGACTCGCGGGTGGTGGGCTTGGGGCCTGGGTAGCGGTAGGTCTGCTCGTCGCCCTGGGGATCGTCCGGGCTGGCCTGCCTCCGCTCGGTGGCCCGCCGGTAGAAGTACTCGACGAGCGTCGTGCCGTGGTGCTGGGCGATCAGGTCGACGATCGGCCGGGGCAGGTTGTATTGGCGGGCCAGCTCCACGCCCTCTTTCACATGCGCGATGATGATCAGCGTGCTCATCGCCGGCATCAGTGACTCGTGGCGATTTTCGGTGCCCTGATTTTCGACGAAGTAGGCCGGCTT
>CAYZFV010000190.1:0-2650 GCA_964477765.1 uncultured Candidatus Kuenenia sp. | reverse complement strand
CTCGCTGGCTGCGGATCGTGGAGAGATCCGTGCCGGTGCCCGAGCCGAACTTGAAGAGCATCGCCTCGCTGCGGGCGAGTTCCATGATGTCTTCCATGTTGTCGCGGACACTCTGGATGAAGCAGGCGCTGCCTTGGGGAAACTCGTAGGGGTTGTCGGGCATCGCGACATCCCGCTTGGCTTCGTCCCACCGCCAGTTGCAGGGGGCACCCTTTACCCCGTACTGGTTATAGAGGCCGACGTTGAACCACACGGGCGAGTTGAAGGCCCCGTGCTGATGCACGCAGAGCCAGGCGAGATCGCGGTAGAAGTTTTCGCCATCCTGCTTGGTCTTGAAGTAGCCGTCTTTGATGCCCCAGTCGGCGATTGTGCGGGCCACGCGGTGCACCAGTTGCTTGACGGAGTGTTCCCGCTCGGGCGTGTGAATTTCCCCGTAGAAATACTTGCTCACCACCACGTTGGTGGCCAGCTGGCTCCAGGCGGCCGGGATTTCGCAGGCGGTCTGCTCGAAGAGCACCTTGCCGTCTTCCCCCTTGATGGCCGCGGTGCGAAGATCCCACTCGGTGGTGTCGAACGGGCTGTCGACGTCGGTGGGGCAGAAGGTGGGCTGGATTTCGAGGGGCGTCCGCGGGGTGGTCTGCTGCGGGGCGTGCGTGTCGGTGGCGGGGGAACCGGTCAGCGTGGCGGACGCGTCGAAAGCTGCCATGAGAGGGGGTGCTCCAAGCGGGGGGAAGGGAATCCTATCGAGTATACTGGCGTATAGTGATCACACAAGCGGTATCGGACGGGGCCGGGCCAAAAAATGAGCCTTTCACACCCCATACAACCGGCATAACCGGCACAGGCCGTAAAGCAGCTCCTTCTGCCTGCTATCGCAAGATGTTGTGGCGATAAAACCAGCGGCCACTTCATATGGCCGGGGCGTGAATGTAGCGTGAGGCCGCGGGGAGTCAAGCGACGTTCTTTGGGAACAGGAAAACGCCGTCAAAGGCGACGATTTCTGGTCCCTGAAAGCGGGCGAGAAAAAATCGCTGCAACCACCGAAAGGTGGGGTAGTCGATTTTGGCACTCGCCCGCAGCCACTTTGGCTGCGAAAATAGCGGGCGATGATGTCAGGCTGAAGCCTGTCCTACTTTTGGAGATTCACCGATGCCTCCCCTGCATGCGTCGCGGCGTCCTCTCGATGGCGTCCGCATTCTGACCCTCGTTGGCGACGATTACGAAGACCTGGAGCTGTGGTATCCCAAGCTGCGGCTCGAGGAGGCGGGGGCCCACGTCACGCTCGCCGGATCGATGCAGGGCCGCACTTACTCGGGAAAACATGGCTATCCCTGCACCAGCGACGCCGCGATCGCCGACATGGAGGCGGCCGATTTCCACGGCATCGTGATCCCGGGCGGCTGGATGCCCGACAAGCTGCGCCGCGACGAAAAAGTGCTCGAACTGGTCCGCGAGTTTGCCGCCCATGGCAAGCTGGTGGCGGCGATCTGCCACGGGGGCTGGATCCCGATCTCGGCCGGCGTCTACCGGGGTGTGCGGGTGACCGGCAGCCCGGGCATCAAAGACGACCTCATGAACGCCGGAGCGATCTGGGAAGACACCCCGGTGGTGGTCGACCGCCACTTTGTTTCCAGCCGGAAACCGGGCGATCTGCCGGCCTTTATGGAGGCGATCGTGGAGGTGCTGGCGATGGCAGCAGTGGCCTGAAGCGGCGCCGGCGGCGGTCGGTGTAAACTACAGGGATGGCCGCCAAGTCGAGCAAGCCCCTCGAGTCCACCGAACCGAAGAAGCCGTTTGAAGCGGCGCGGGCGCGGCTCCGCGAGGTAGGCCTGCGGTGTACGGCCGCGCGGATGGCCGTACTCGATCATGTGATGACCGCGGCCGGCCCGAAGACGCATGCCGAGGTGGCCGAGGCGCTGGCCGACCGTGGCTTCGACCGGGCCACCATCTATCGCAACCTCACCGAACTCACCGAAGCCAAGATCCTCTCGCGAGTCGAGCTGGGCGATCATGTGTGGCGGTTTGAGTTGAAGCGGGGCCACGACCACGCTCCGGGCGAGGATCATCCACACTTCCTCTGCACCAGCTGCGGCGAGGTGTCGTGCCTCGATGATGTGAACGTGGCGATCACACCGAAGGCGGCCGCCCCGAAACAGCCCGGCGGCAAGAAGCCGGCCGAAAAAAAGCCGGTGATCCGCTCGGTGAACGAGGTGCTGCTCAAGGGGCAGTGCGAAAACTGCAGTGAGTAGCGACCTTCGTTCCCGCGACGACTGGCCGGCCGGCCGCGTGCTCGTGCAGACGGCCACCTACAACGAGCGAGGCACCATCGCTCGGCTGATCGAGGCGGTGCTTGCGGCAGTGCCCGACGCCCAGCTGCTCGTGGTCGACGACGATTCACCCGATGGCACCGGCGAGATCGTGCTGGAGATCGCCGCCCGTGATCCACGGGTGCACCTGCTCGGCCGCCGTGGCCGACGGGGTCTCGGGAGTGCGATCCTCGAGGGGCTCGAGGTGGCCCGCGGGCGGGGCTTTGAGACCGCGGTCTACATGGATGCCGATTTCAGCCACGATCCTGCCGACATTCCGCGGCTGCTGGCGGCCCTCGACCCCCCGGCCGGCCCGCCCCGCGACATCGCGATCGGCTCCCGCC
>CAYZFV010000189.1:0-2859 GCA_964477765.1 uncultured Candidatus Kuenenia sp. | reverse complement strand
TCGTCCATCTCGTCCTGCTCCAAGGGCAGAGCAGGAGGATTCACGACCACCGCTTCACGGCCATGCCGTTGCACGAGCCGCCGCGCGTTGTGGGGATTGGTCTCGAGATGGGAGATCCGCGTCATCTCGCAGAAGGCGAGTTTGTCGTGGGCCGCCGCCTCGTAGGCCGGCAGTTCGATCGTGTCGGGGCAGCAGCCGCCGGCGCCGGTCGGCGGCGGCTCACTCGCGCCGAGCCGATAGGCCACGCCGCGCAGGTCGCGGAGATCGTGGAGCGAGCGGCCGGCGGCCAGGCCGCGGGCGATTTCGAGCACCGTGCGCTCGCCCATGCCGAAGGCGACAAGATCGGCCTTGGAGTCCATGAGGATCGACCGGCGGACGGTGTCGCTCCAATAGTCGTAATGGGCGATCCGCCGCAGGCTCGCCTCGACGCCGCCTGCCACCACCGGCACGCCTGGAAAGGCTTCCCGCGATCGCTGGCAGTAGGCGAGCGTCGCCCGGTCGGGCCGCCGGCCGATCGCCCCGTCGGGCGAGTAGGCGTCGTCATTGCGAACCTTCCGATTGGCCGTGTAGTGGTTGATCATCGAATCCATGTTGCCGGCCGAGATGCCGAAGAAGAGCCGCGGCCGGCCAAACTGTCGCCACGGCTCGCACGATCGCCAGTCGGGCTGGGCGAGTACGGCCACGCGAAACCCGGCCGCCTCGAGGAGCCGGGCGATGAGCCCATTGGCGAAACTCGGGTGGTCGACATAGGCGTCTCCTGTCACGAAGACGATATCGACCTCGTCCCAGCCACGGCCGCGCATCTCCCCCCGAGTCATCGGCAGGGGGGCGGAAGAACGAGGGCTGGTCAGAGCAAGCGACATGAAGGACACACCAGGAGGAGTCAAACTGAAGTGTACCTGCGGGAAACTGCCATTGGCCTTCCGGTGGTATATTCGGGAAAGTTGTTGTGAGGAGCCCCTGTATGACCCCTACGATCCGCCGCGTCGCGTGCCTGGTGACCATGGCGTTGGGGAGTGCCCCGGCCATCGCTGCCGAGCCGCCGTCGGCCGAACAGATCGCCGGCTGGATCGACACGCTCGGCTCCCCCCAGTTTTCCCAGCGGGAGGCGGCCACCCGCAGTCTCATCGAGGCGGGGCCGGCCGCCCTCGGTCCCCTGCGAGAGGCGATCGACAGCGGGGATCTCGAGGTGAGCAGCCGGGCGATCGAGATCGCCCGCACCATGCTGGCCAGCGACGATCAGGATGTGGCCGCGGCGGCTGAGCAGTTTCTCGACGGCGTCGCCGGCGACGCCGACACCTCGGTGGCCGGGCTGGCCGAGGCCACGCTCGACTTTCATGCCGTCGGCCTGGCCGACGCGGCGCGGGTCACGCTCCAGGGGCTGGGTATGAAGCTTGCGCGCGGCATGCTGGCCACCGGACAGCAAGGGATGCATGCGACGTTTGACACGGGCTGGCGGGGCACCAGCGACGACCTCCGGCTGCTCCTCAGGCTGCCGGGCCTGTTGATCGTGAGCGTGCATGGCGTGCCCATCGATGACAAGGGCCTGACCGTGATCGGACGGCTCCGGCGGGCGGCGCGGATCGAGTTGTATGGCACCGGGCTCAACCTGCCGCAGGTGGAAGACCTCACCGAAAAACTGCCCGACACCCACGTCGAATTCCGCAAGGGGGGCAAGCTCGGCGTGGCCGGCCATCCCAACGCGGTGCCCTGCCACATCACGATGGTGCAGCCCGGCTCGGCCGCCGACAAGGCCGGCCTCCAGGTGGGCGACATCGTTGTGAAGGTGGTCGACAAGCCGATTCGGAATTTCGAGGAGCTCACCGCCGAGATCGGCCTTCACGGCCCGGGCGACAAGCTGCAACTGGAGATCGTCCGTGGCCAGCCCGGGGATTCCGAGGAACGGATGACCCGCACGATCGAACTCGATGCATGGTGATCGCATCGTGGGCTGAGATGGCGGGATGCACCCTGAAGGAAGCCTGAAACATGGCGGAAGAGCAGAATAGTGAGCTCGTCGACGTGCGGTGGCATGCCCATGCCGTGAGCCGAGAGGATCGGGAGCGGGCCGCGGGCCATCGCGGCTGCGTGCTCTGGTTCACCGGACTCTCGGGCTGTGGCAAGAGCACGGTGGCCAACGCGGTCGATCGCCTCCTCTATGAACGCGGCTGCCGCACGTTTCTCTTGGATGGCGACAACGTGCGGCACGGGCTCAACGCCGCCCCGGCGCTGCTGGAGGCCCGGCACGGCGCCGAGTTTGCCGGGCGATTCGGCCTCGGCTTCGGACCGCAGGATCGCGAGGAAAACATCCGCCGCATCGGTGCCGTGGCGGAACTGTTCGTGCAGGCGGCCACCATCACCCTGACGGCGTTCATCAGCCCCTATCGCCGTGACCGCGATGCGGTGCGGGCGATGCTCCCGGCGGGCGACTTCGTGGAGATCCATGTGAAGGCGCCGCTCGAGGTGTGTGAGAGCCGCGATCCGAAGGGGCTCTACAAGAAGGCTCGGGCCGGTGAGATCAAGGGCTTCACCGGCATCGACGATCCCTATGAAGAGCCGCCCCATCCGGAACTCGTGCTCGATTCGGCCAGCCAGCAGCCCGAGGCCCTCGCCGCCGAGGTGATCGCCTGGCTTGAACGCGCGGGAAAGATCGGTCGTGACGCAGCGCAGGCTTCGTGACAGGCTTGGAATCAAGGAAGCCGTGGTGAGCGGTGCGTGGAAGCCCACGCCAACTCGCCCAATCCGGCGAAGGGCTCCCCATGCTCCGTCGCCGGACGTTCGCTACGGCCCTCCAGGCCTTCGCTCACTCTCTGCCAGCTTCGCTTTCGGCATCCATGCCTGCGCTCGCTGCCAAAGCCG
>CAYZFV010000188.1:0-6027 GCA_964477765.1 uncultured Candidatus Kuenenia sp. | reverse complement strand
GTCGGGGCGGGGCGGAAATTCTTCGAGCTGAAGGAGGTCGGCGATCTGTACGGCGCCGTTCCAGCGTTCGGCCTGGGCTTCGACGAAGGCCAGCTCGGTCTGTGTGAGGATGCGTTGGGCTTCGAGGAGGTTGAGGAAGGTCACCTCGCCGCGGGCGTAGAGCTGCTGCGTCACCTGCAGTGTTTCGCGGGCCTTGGGAAGGATGTATTCCTCGTACCAGTCGACGAGCCGCTGCGCCTGGCGGTAGGTGTTGATCACCTGGGCCGTCTGGGTGGCGAGGTCGATCTCGATCTCTCGGAGCGTGGCCCGCGAGGTGGCGATGTCGGCGCGGGCCGATCGGATGTTGCCCTGATTGCGATTGAAGATCGGCACCTCCACCATCACCTGCACGAGACCCTGATCCTGCGGCGGATAGTCGACCTGCCGTTGATAGCCGCCCATCAGGTTGACGTTGGGAATCGGCTCCACCACGGCCCGTTCGAGTGCCCACTGGGCCCGGGCGATGCCGGCCTCGGCGGCCCGCGGCCTGGCGTTGCGGATGGCGACCGCCTCCTGGAGCTGCTTGAGGTCGAAGTTGGGAAGCGTCTGAAACAGGTCGGCCTCGATCACGCCCACGTCGGCCTTGGGCAGACCGACCGCGGCGGCCAACTCCCGGCGGCCCGTCTCGATGAAGACGGAGGCATTGATGAGCCGCACCTCGGCCCGGTCCTTTTCGATGCTCCAGAAGAGGACGTCGGCCTTGGTGACCTCGCCCGCCTTGGCCAGCTCGGCGCCGATGTCGTACGAGCGCCTGGCGATGTCGAGCAGGAGCTTGAAGATTTCGGCCCGCCGCTGGGAGACGAGTAGCGCGTAATACGTGCCGCGGACACCTGTGAGCACGTCGAACCGCGCCCGGATCAATTCGTACTCGGCCTTCTGAACCTCGCGGAGCGCCGCCTGCTGGGCGAGCCGCAGCTTGCCGGCGGTGACGATGTCTTGGGCGACGTAGCCATTCCACTGGCTGTCGGCTCCGGCCATCTGCGGCGACGAGCCGGCGATGACGGGGTTGGGATAGAGGCGGGCCTGCACCGCCTTGCCGCGGGCAGCCTCGATCATGGCCCGGGCATGCCGCAGCCGCGGATGGCTCCGCTCGGCCAGCATGACAAATTCTTCGAGCGACCGTGGCGACGGGCCATGGGCCGGATCGAAGCGGGCCGGCTCCGGCGGCGGCGCGATCGCTTCGGGTACCGCCCCGAGCGACACCCCTGGTTCGGGGATCGCCAGCGACGGAGGGTCAGCCCGCCAGTCGGCGGTGAAGCCGAACTGCCCCTGCATGGCGATCACGAGCCAGCCGGCGACGACGATCGCCTGCCGTATGGCGCGATGGCATTTCAACAGCGGGATGGTGCGGACGATCCTGGCCACTGCAGGCGATTCCCAAGCATGGAACCGACTCCCATGCACATCAAGAATCGGCAGCCTGATCTTGCCATACCAGCAAAACAGTCAGGGTTTGCCAGGACTGCCCAGCCCGCCGGGCGGCTAGGCGAGATCGCGGTCTTGGAACAGGACGAGGGCGATCAGCAGGGCCACGGTGGCATAGAGGCCGGCGTAGAGCGCGGCCCAGCCGAGGTAGCCCCAGGGCACGGGCACCCCTCCGATCACGGCCGCCTCGATCGTAAAGTGCTCGAGCACGGGGAGCAGTGTGGCAAAGAGCTGCCCGACGAACCGCACGATCGCAAACTTGCCCACGCTCGACTGCACGATCAGCGGCACCAGGTGCCCCAGGGCATAGATCGTGAAGCAGATGATCAGATTGGGCACCATGCTGAGGCGGGTCGACACGGCAAGGCTGACGGCCGCGAGCAGAATCGTCTCCAGAAACGACAGCACGAGGCCGGGCACGACCGTGATCATCTCGTTGGCACAGTCGCTCCAGAGCGGGTCGGTCTTCGAGCTCTCGCGGGCGTCGTAGATCACCTTGAGGCTCGTGGTCGAGAGCAGGATGTTGCCGAGGATCAGGAAGACGAGCGCCGCCACCATCACGAGCCCGGCATACTTGCCGATCACAAACTGCCAGCGACGAACCGGCTTGGAGAGCACCGTCATCGCCGTGCGGCCCTCGATCTCGTCGGCCACGGCGACACTCGCCGTCCAGATGACGACCAGCAGGGCCAGCACCTTGATGAGCGTGAGGCCGCTGTCTTTGAGCATCTTCACATCTTCGCCGAACGTGTTGTAGGGAATCACGATGAAGGCGACGAGCAGCACGGCCCCGGCCACCAGCGCCACGGCAAAGATCGGCTGGCCGATCGCCTCCTTGGTGGTGGCGGCCGCGATCGCGGCGACCCGCCGTGGGATCAGGCGAAACAGCATGTAGGCCAGCGCGATCGCCAGCAACACCGCGGCCGTCCACGGTAGCAGCGCCACCTGCGGATATTCGGGAACCAATTGCCACCGGACGGCGAGTTCCACCGGCGCATCGGAAGCATTGGTCGCCTCGAGTTGGGCCCGCTGGCCGAGAAAGGGATTGGTCTGGCCGGCGGAGCGGCTCCATGTCCACGGCTTATCGGCCTCGAGCTCCACATCGGGCACCTTCGTGAGTGCGAAGCCCTCGATCGGCTGCTGGGTTCTTATCAAGAGCGGCGCGGAACTCCGCATTTCGAGGGTGGCGAGTTCCTGAGGGCGAAGGTCGAGCGGAATCGCCTGGAGGTCGGCCTTGGGGGCCACGGTGATCGTCTGTGAAACCTCGCCCGCCGTTGCCAGGCGGCCGAGCGACCGGGCCATCGACTTCACCGGCACCAGCGGGGTGAAGGCCACGGCCACCGCCGAGAGCGCGAGCAGGAGCCAGGCGAAGGGACCAAGAAAGCCGTCGCCGAGGCTGCCTTTCGCCTCGGCGGCCAGCCGCGGGTTGACGACCCGCAGGAGCGCCCAGCCGGCGAGCATGACGAGTGTGGCCACGAGGGCTCCGGCTCCCAGCAGCCAAAGCGGGGGCAGGGCGGTCAGCCAGCGATTGGCGAAGAGTGGGGCGATGGGCAACACGGCGACGTTCCTCGAGCGACGATCAAAATCAAAGACCTTCGTGGGGTATTAGTGTGGCTTCGCCGATCCCGAAATGGAAGCCTCGCCGGGGCCGGCGAAGACCGTGGCGGCGGGGCCGTCGAGCGGCCAGCGGGCCAACACGTCGTGAAGCCCGTCGAGCGTGATCGACTCCACGATCCGCAGGTCGTCGGCCACGGAGCGATATGTCCGCTCATGGGCCCATTCGAGCCCCACGGAAAAGAGCCGCCGTCGGGGCCGCTCCCCCGCCAAGACGACCCGGCTGGAAAGCTTGTTGCGGGCCCGCTCCCATTCGTCGCGGGCGATGCCGCCGGTTGCCGCCGTGCGGTAGACGTCGAGAATCTGCTGCAAGAGCGGCTCGGCATCTTCGGCGTCGCAGGAGAGTTGCGTGGCGAACAGGCCGGCATCGAGAAAGTCGTGATGGTGGAGCGACGCATGCTCGGCCACACCGGAATCGACCAGTTCCCAGTAGAGACGGCTGCCCGAATCGTCGCCGAGCACGATGGCGAGCATCTTCGCCGCCCAGCGGGCCTCGTCGTCGGCCGTCGGCCCGGCCGACATGCGGATGACGTATTCGAGCGCGGCAGCAGGCCGCACGATCTGCTCCGTGGTCGGCGCCGCCGGCAGGCCCGCGGCGGGCTGACAGCGATCGGGGAGGGGCACCGGCTCCCAGTCTCCGCAGAGCCGCTTTGCCGATTCCACCAGCGCGGGAAAATCGACCGCCCCGCTGGCGGCCAGCACGATGTTGCCGGGCGCGTACCGCTGGCGGTGATAATCCCGCATCGCCGCGACCGGCAGTTGCTCGATCGACTCGACGCTGCCGAGCACGCTGCGGGCCAGTGGGTGGCGGCCGAAGTAGGCGGCGCGACAGCGGTCATCGGCGCCAAACGGCGGCTGGTCGTCGTACATCCGGATCTCCTCCAGGATGACGAGTTTTTCGGTGTCGAAGTCTTCTTCGCGCAGCGCCGGCCGCATCATCCGGCCGAGCAGATCGACGGCGTCGTGCTGATGCGTGGGGAGCACCGCCGCGTAATAGACCGTGTCTTCCTCGCTCGTGAAGGCGTTGGAGCTGGCCCCCATCCAGTCGAAGCGACGGTTGATGTCGTCGGCGGACAGGTCGGCCGTGCCCTTGAACGTCATGTGTTCGAGAAAATGACTGACGCCGGCGAGCGCATCGGTTTCGTCCCGCGCCCCCGCGCCGACGAAAAAGCCGACACTCGTCGACACCGCCCCCTCGGAGCACTCGGCCACCACCTCGAGCCCGTTGTCGAGCGTCTCACGCCGAAACTGCATCGGGGACCTCCAGGGGCTCGTTGCCGAGCGAGACGACGGTGAGATCGGTGACAGGATGGTCGGCGAGCCGCTGCTCGATCGATGCCACGCTCAGCGTGTCGAGCCGCTGCAGCTCCTCCTCGAGCGACCGCACGCGGCCGAGGTGATACCACTGGCGGGCGATGCCACCCGCCCGGGCGGCGCTCGACTCCTGCTGCATCACCAGCCCGCTCTTCACGCGGGCCTTCACCCGGTCGAGCTCCGCCTGCTCGATCGAGCCGGGCAGGCGAGCGATCTCGGCGAGCATCACGTCGAGCGTTTCCTGGGCCCGGGCGGCCGTGGTGCCCGAGTAGCAGATGGCCGAGGCGAAGTCGCGGTGGGTGTGGTAGCCGGCCGACACGCTATAGCAGAGGCCACGCCGTTCACGCACCTCCGTAAACAGCCGAGAACTCGATCCCCCGCCCAGGATCGCGAGCGCCGCGTTGACTTCGTACGAGGCATCGTCGCGATAGGGGGGCAGCGACCAGGCGAGGGCGATGTGCGTCTGCTGGGAATCGTGCGACACGTGCTGCACACGTGGGCCGCGGGGGCGTGTCGCGACCACCGCCGGGGCGGCCGCCTCCCAGTCGCCGAACAGGGCGTCGATGCGGCGGACGAAGTCGTCCCAGTCGATGCGGCCCGCGACGGCGATGATCGTGCCCTGCGGGCGCACATGGCCGGCCACGAACTGCCGCACGGCGTCGATCGAGAGCCGCTCCACGTCGGCTGTCTGCCCTTCGGCCGGCAGGCCCCAGGGGGCGGGATAGGCGAGCTGCCGCAAGGTGGCGATGACGCGGTGGGAAGGATCGTCTTCGATGCCGGCGAGGTTTTGCAGAATCACCTGTCGGGCCTTGTCGAGTTCGTCGGCGTCGAGACAAGGACGCCGAAGAATGTCGGCATAGATCGGCAGGGCGGTGGGGAGTTGGCGGGCGACCATGCCCCCGGAGAAGCTCGCATGGCTCGTGCTCACGCCCTGCGACCACTGCACGCCCGCGCCTTCGAGATCATCGACGATCCGCCGGCCACTGCGGTCGCCGGCGCCGCGGAGCATCATTTCACCGGCCAGGGCGGCCAGCCCCGAGCCGCCCTCTGGATCATGGACGGCGCCGGCGGGCACGTGAAAGGCGATGGCGACCGACTCCAGGCCGGGCAAATCCTCGCCGAGGATCACGATGCCGTTGTCGAGCGTCGTCGAGTGGAAGGTCTGTTTCGCCATCAGGCCGATCGGCTGTCCTCGCGGGGGAATCAAAGGACAGCCGGCTCGGCGAGGCCGGCCAGTTCGAGCGCCGCGGCATCGACGGCCACACCGGCCGTCTGCTGGGCCGCGTCTGCCGTCGCCTTGGCCTGGGAGCGGTCGACCGTCTTGTAAACCGTCTTGCTCCGCCGAAAGCCGAGCCGCTGATAGAGGCGGACCGCCCGCGAATTCTCGGCGGTCACTTCGAGCGAACCCCGCGCGACCGCGTGACATCTCAGGCCGGCCATCGCCTGCCGGATGAGCGAGGTGCCGAGGCCGAGGCCACGATGGCTGGGGACGACACCGATATTTTGAATCGTGCCCACGCCCCCCGCGGCGACGACGGTTTGGATCGTGCCGCACCAGAGCATGCCCTCCGGCCCGCGGCCACAGGCCACGAGCCAGGTGGCGTCGGGCAGGAATCCCCGTTTGTTGCGGATCTC
>CAYZFV010000187.1:0-4412 GCA_964477765.1 uncultured Candidatus Kuenenia sp. | reverse complement strand
AGTGGACGCACCACACAAGAAGCACCGGGCGCAAGCCCGGTGGCCCGCTGGTGAAATATTCACCGGCGGCGAAGGATTCTTCACCGAGCTACCCGCCCCGTGTCACCGTTCCAGCTTGGTTCGCAGCGTCGCCCGATCGAGCCCGAGCATGCGGGCGGCAGCTGACCGGTTGCCCCTCGTTTTGGCCAACGCCGCATCGAGCAGATGCGACTCGACGAGCTGAATCAGCCGCTCATGGAGTTTGGCGTCGCTCTCATCCTGCCAGTGGCTCATCACCCACGCCCGCACCGCCGCGGCCACCGCTTCCTCTGCCGACATGCCTCCAGCGACGCCGGCAGCACCAGCATCCTCGGCTTGCCGGGAAGGTGGCGGGAGGAGCTCAGGCTCGAGCCTGCCGCCACGGGCCATCACCGCTGCGTAGTCGACCGCGTGCCGGAGTTCACGAACATTGCCCGGCCACGGGCGAGCCTGCACCGCGTGCAGAAACTCGGGCGACACGCTCGGCATCGCGCCGCCGCGGCCGCGCAGAAAGGTGTCGACGAGGAGAGGAATATCGTCTCGCCGTTCCGCCAACGCGGGCATCGTGATCGGAAACACCCGCAGCCGATGAAACAGGTCGGCCCGAAACCTCCCGGCAGCCGTGGCGGCGGCGAGGTCGGCATTCGTCGCCGCGATCCCCCGCACACCCGCCCGCCGCACGGCGGCGGACCCGACCGGCGTGACTTCACGATTTTCGAGGACTCGCAGCAACTTGGCCTGCACGTCGAGCGGCGCGTCGCCCACCTCATCGAGAAAGATCGTGCCCCCGTCGGCCTCCGCAAACAACCCCGTGCGGTCGGCCACGGCGCCGGTAAACGCACCGCGAACATGGCCAAAGAGTTCACTCTCCACGACGCTCGGCGCGAGAGCCGCCAGGCTGGTGACCACGAGCGGCCTGTCGCGGCGGCCGCTGTGGGCATGAATCGCGCGGGCGGCGAGTTCCTTGCCCGTACCCGTCGCGCCCGTGATCAACACCGGCAGGTCGGTCGGGGCGACCAGCGCGATCTGCTTGAAGACGGTCTGCATCGGCAACGACCGGCCAACCAGCTGAACGGGATCCGATCCCGCACCAACCTTGCGACAACCGCCGGCAGGTCGTTCCGCCAAGGCCCGGGCCGCCACCTGTGACACCCGCTCGAGGTCAAACGGCTTCACGAGATAGTCGTAGGCCCCCGCCTCCACCGCCCGCACGGCGGTATCGAGATCGCCGAAAGCGGTCATCACGATGATCGGCGACTCGGGAACCAGCTTCCGAAACTCGGGCAGGGCGGAGATGCCGTCGCCCCCCGGGAGCCGCACGTCGAGCAGAATCGCCTCGGGCGACTGGCGGCCGCACGTCTCCAGGCCCGCCTCCACGCTCGCCGCCACCTCCACGGCATGCCCTTCGTCGGCAAGCACCTCGCGGAGGCTCCAGCCGATGGCCGGCTCGTCGTCGACAATGAGGATGCGGCTCATGCGGAGGCGTGATCAGAACTGGAAGATACAGCGAGAGCGGATGGCGCCGGCAGCGACAATACAAACCGCGTGCTGTCGCCCTGACGACTCCATTCGAGCCTGCCGCCATGGGATTCCGCAACCAGGCGGGCCACGGCGAGCCCGAGGCCGATGCCCTCGGGCTTACCGGTGACGAAAGGCTCCTGCATCGCTTCACGAATGACCGGCGGCGGCCCCGGGCCGGTGTCATCGACGCCCAGCCGAACGACACCCCTTTCCTGTGCAGCCCACAGATAGACACTCCCGGCCACACCTGCGGCATCGATTCCGTTGAGCGTGAGATTGAGGAGGGCCGATCGCACCGCCTCCCGGCGGCCCGCAACCGTGAGATCGGCATCCGCCTGATGCAGGATCTGCGTGCCGGCATGGCTGCACCGTGGGCCGACCAGATCGCACACGTCCTGCAGCAAGCCGGCCACAGAAAATACGGTGGTCGCGGCCTCCTCGGGCCGGCCGAGCATCAGCAGGCCGCGCACCTCCTCCTCGAGCACGTCGAGCTGGCGGATGGCGACAGCGAGGCTCGTGTCGTCCTTTCCTGAGCCCGCATCGCGATCCTGAAGACACCGCTTCCGGTGGAGATCGACAGCGAGCCGCGCACCGGTGACGGCATTCCGCACCTCGTGGGCGAAGCCGGCCGCCATCTGCCCCAGGAGTCGCTGCCGTTCGCCGGCCAACAGCGAGTCGCGTTGCCCGGCGAGGGTCTGACTCATGCGATTCACACCCGTCACGAGCCGGGCGATTTCATCCGGTTCATCGCCGCGAGGCCGCTCCCCGAGCACGCTGCCAAAATCACCAGCCGCAATCCGCGCCACCTGCCGATCAATGTCGCCCAGCCGCGTGGCGATGCGGCTCGTCATCCGCAGGCCCAGCGGCACGAGCACGGCGAGCGTGGCGGCGGCCACGGCGAGGATCGGCCACACACGGCTCCATGTGGCCCGCGCCACACTTTCGCGCGGCGAGAGCACGAGCACCGTCTCTGGACGGACGCCCCCGGCCCGCACGCTACCCACGCGGTATTGAATGGCATCGAGCACGACCGCCCCGGTGGCCACTCCCTGCTCGAGCAACGCTCCCTCCGCGGCATCCACCGGCAGCGTGGCCACCCCGGGAGTCTTGATGGCGGCATTCCAGACGACGTAATGATCGCCGGTGAGCCGGTGCAGCGCCGCCAGGATCGGCGCCGACACAGCCACCCGCGATTGGGCGAGCGTGTCGGCCACCTGCTCCCGCCGCTGCTGCACCGCCACCGACTCCTGCCGCATCTCCCACCAGGCCATAAACCCCACGTTCGCCGCCACTGCCACCAACACGAGAATGACGACCGGCACAACCAGCCGGCCAGCGAGGGTTGACACAGAAAAAGGAGGCATCCCCTTCAGAGTACCGCGACACATCGCTGGTCGCTTCCGCGAGGGGTTGCCCGTGCCATGGAGCCGGCGTAGCTGGCAAGCGCAGGCAGGATGCCGAAAGCGCAGCCAGGTCCGAGTGAGCGAAGGCCTGGAGGGCCGTAGCGAACGTCCGGCGAGATGGCACGGGCAGCCCCGAGCCCGCGCAACGAAGAGAAAAACCGGACAAAACCCAAATTCCGAAAAAGATGGATTGACATATCGAAACCTTCCGATATATCAATACATCAGCCGTTCACGGGTGTTCTCTATGGTCGCCAAAACAGCCCCCCGCCAAGCCTCGCTCATCAGCCTCGACGCCCTCGGCCAGGCGGCCGAGTGCCTGCGGACGCTGGCCCACCCCCACCGGCTGCGGATCGTGCAGATGCTGCTCGGCGGTCGCTACATGGTGGGCGAGTTGGCAGGAGCCTGCGGAATCCCGAGCCACATGGCCTCCGAGCATCTGCGGCTCATGCAACGCTGCGGCTTCCTGACGGCCGCCAAGGAAGGCCGCTGCACCTACTACACGATCGCCGAACCCCACCTGGCCAACATCATGGCCTGCATCGAGGCCCGCTTCGGAGGCGAGGCACGTTCCACCTGAGTCGTTTTCCCTGTTTGTATCCATTCCCACGGAGGAGTTTCCCATCATGGTCGCCACGATTTCTGCCCAAGCCCTTGCTGATCTGCGCCGCCGCGGCGAGTCGCTCACCCTCATCGACGTCCGCACGCCCGCCGAATACGGCGAGGTGCATGTCGACTGCGCCCGCAACATGCCACTCGACCGGCTCGATCCGCAGAACGTGCTCGCCGAGCACGGTGGCAAGCAGGGGCCGATCTACTTCGTCTGCCGCTCGGGCGGTCGCAGCAAGCAGGCCTGTGAGAAGATGCATGCGGCCGGCATTGAGAATGTCGTCAGCGTCGACGGCGGCACGGCGGCCTGCGAGTCGGCCGGCGTCTCCGTGATCCGCGGCAAGAAGGCGATGTCGCTCGAGCGGCAGGGGCGAATCGCCGCCGGTGCCCTGGTCGCTAGCGGGGCGGCGCTGGCCGCATTCGGCCCCGATGCGAATTGGAAACTTATCGGCGCCGGTCTCGCAGGGTTCGTCGGCTGCGGCCTCGTCTTCGCCGGCGTCACCGACAACTGCGGCATGGCGATGCTGATCGCCCGCATGCCGTGGAACCAGCGGTATTCCGGCGCCACCACCTGCGCCCGGGCGATCCTGCTCGGGCTCGTCCTCGGTGGCCTCACCGGCACCGCCTTCGCAGACCACACGAAAGACTCGCTCGCCCAGGTGCAGCAGGCTGTTGCTCAAGACAAGGCCGTGATCGTCGATGTCCGCGAGCCCGAGGAGTGGGCCCAGGGCCACCTGTCCGGCGCCCGGCTCGTGCCGCTCAGTGCCTTGGAAAAGGGCGTCAATCCGGCCGAACTCGCCCGGGTGTTGCCCAAAGACAAGATCATCTACTGCCACTGCCTCGTCGGTGGCCGCTGCCTGG
>CAYZFV010000186.1:0-6732 GCA_964477765.1 uncultured Candidatus Kuenenia sp. | reverse complement strand
CAGGCTGAAGCCTGTCCTACTTGTTCCGCAAACGGTTGATCAGGCCCACGATGTCGGGCGGCAGGCGGCTCTCGAAGTCGAGTTGCTCACCCGTCTGCGGATGCACGAAGCCGAGTTCGGCCGCATGCAGGGCCACGCGGGCCGCACCCGAGCGATCGACCGCTTTCACGCCGCGTGGTGCGGCATAGACCCGCTCGCCACAGAGCGGATGGCCACTCTCGGCAAGGTGGATCCGGATCTGATGCGTGCGACCGGTCTCGAGCCGGCATTCGACGAGCGTGTAGGCGTCGCCGAAATGCTCGACGGGCTTCACATGGGTCACGGCCCGCTTGCCCTCGTCGGCGTCTTCGGGGGTCGCTGCGTTTCTGGAGCCACGGCGGCCATCACCCCGATCGCGAACGAGATTCGAAATCATCGTGCCCTCGCCCACGCGGCCCACCGCCACGGCCAGATACCGCCGCTGCGTGGTGTGCAGTCGGAACTGCTCGGCGAGGATCCGCCCCGCCGGCACGGTGCGGGCAAACACAACAAGGCCGCTCGTCTCCCGGTCGATGCGATGCACCGGATAGACCGGCCCGGATCGCACGGGCTTCTTCGCGTCTGCCGGTCGCCCGCCCGTCTTCGCTCGCCGCGGCTGCCGGGCTGCCTGGCCCGCGAGCGCGCGGCCGATGATGCCGGGGAGCATCTCGTCCAGGGTGGGCTGGAGTTGCTTCCGCCGCGCGGGCCAGGAGGCTTCTTCATGGTGCCGCGTGGTCGTGATACCGGAGGGCTTGTCGACCACGACCACGTCGTCGTCGATATAGACGATCTTCACATCGCGGGGCTTGGGCGGCGGTGCGGCCGCGGCGTCGAGCACCTTCACCACCTCGCCATCCTTGAGCCGCCGCGCCTCGTCGGTGCAGACGTTGCCGTGGATCAACACATGTCGCGACCGCACCAGCTTCTGCACCCGCGACCACGGCACCCCGCCGAGCTTGGCCCGCAAGAAGGCCGCCAGCGTGCGGCCCTGCTCCTCCACCGCAACGTGATACACCTGGCCCGACGTTTGTTTCATGCCCACAAAAGTAGCACCTTGACGACCCGGATGCCGAAGCCCCTGATGCTGAACGCCGGAATCGGCGGAAGCTCGACAAGCGTGAGGAACTTTCGAGCCTCGGGCGGAATGATCCCGCCATGGACGTGCAAGCGAGGAAGTTCCTCCGCGCGAAGACTTCTGCCGTTCCGGCGGCAATGCGGCCTGTCAGCACCCATCCTTGACCCATTTTTCCAGCCCTTTACACTCTGAGGGGAGGCCTCACCACGGCTGCCTCCTGCGGTTGTCTGTTCCGCCAGTCCGTTTCTTTCCGTGAGGATCCATCCGTGCCCGGAACGTGCGTCATCGGTCTGCAATGGGGTGACGAGGCCAAGGGCAAACTCGTCGACGTCTTCACCGAGCAACACGACATCGTGGTGCGGTATGCCGGCGGTGCCAATGCCGGCCACACGGTCGTCTCGGGGGGCGAGACGTGGAAGCTGTCGCTGATCCCCAGTGGCATTCTTCGCAATGGCGTGGCCTGCGTGGTGACCGGCGGCGTGGTGCTCGACCCGGCCGCCGTCATCAAGGAGATCGACGGCCTGGAGTCGCGGGGTGTGAAGGTCGCCGGCAAACTGCAGATCAGCGACCGGGCCCATGTGGTGTTTCCGTGGCATGTCGCCGAAGACAAGGTCCTCAACGAGAGCCTCTCGGGGGGTGAGTCGATCGGCACGACAGGCCGCGGCATCGGGCCCTGCTATCGCGACAAGGTGGGGCGGTCGCTCGCCATCCGGCTGGGCGACATGTATCGCGCCGACTTTCCCGCCAAGCTCGCCCATATCGTGGCGGTGAAAAAGCGGCTGCTCGGCGGTGGTCAGGCCGACGACCTCGATGCCGCTGCGATCCTCGAGCAGTATCAACAGTATGCCGAACGGCTGCGGCCGTATGTCGCCGACACCACGGCCTATCTGCTCGATGCCGTCGAGGCGGGCAAGCGGGTGCTCTTCGAGGGGGCGCAGGGAGCGCTCCTCGACATCGACCATGGCACGTTTCCCTTCGTGACCAGCAGCAACTCTTCCGGCGTGGGCGTGGCCAGCGGGTCGGGAGTGCCGGGGCGGTGGGTCGAGCGGGTGATCGGAGTGCTCAAGGCCTATTCGACCCGCGTCGGCGGCGGCCCGATGCCGACCGAGCAGGACAACGCGACCGGGCAATACCTCCGCGACCGGGGCAATGAATATGGCACGGTGACCCGGCGGCCGCGGCGGTGTGGCTGGTTCGACGCGGTCGCCGCCCGCTACACGGCGCGGCTTTCGGGTGTCGATGAACTCGCCGTGATGCTGCTCGACGTGCTCGGCGGCCTCGATGAACTCAAGATCTGCACGGCCTACGAGATCGACGGCAGGCGGACGACGCGGTTTCCCAGCCATGCCGACGATCTGAAGAAGGCCGTGCCGGTCTATGAAACGTTGCCCGGGTGGGAGGAAGATCTCTCCACCGCGCAAACCGAAGCCGACCTTCCGGCTGCCGCCAAGCGGTATCTGGCCCGGATTGGCGAACTACTCGGCCGCCCTGTGACGATCGTTTCCGTCGGTCCGGATCGTGGTCAGACCATCACCTGCCGCCCCCCCGCCCCAGCAGCAGCATCATGGCCCTCTCATTCCCAGCCAACGCCGGCCACCGCATGACGGCTGCGGCCGTGGAGCAGCCGGCGGCCGTCGACCCCGATCGCCTGCCACGGCATATCGCCATCATCATGGATGGCAACGGCCGCTGGGCGCAGCAACGGGGGCTGCCGCGAATCGAGGGGCACCGCCATGGCGTGAAGAGCGTGCGGCGGATCACCGAGGAGTGTGCCCGGCTGGGGATCGAGCAACTCACGCTCTACTGCCTCTCCAGCGAAAACTGGCGGCGGCCGCAGGCGGAGCTGTCGTTTCTGATGCATCTGCTCGAGCAGTACATGATCGAGGAGCGGGCGCTGCTCATGCGGGAGCGGATTCGGGTGGGCATGATCGGCCGTCGCGAAGGCATTCTCGATTCGACGCTCGCCGAGTTTGACCGCACCGTCGACATGTGTGCCGGAAACGACGGACTGCGACTGTGCCTCGCGGTCAACTACGGGGCCCGGGCGGAGATCGTGGAGGCCGCGCGGCGGCTGGCCGAGGAGGTCCGCGATGGCCGGCTCGATCCTGCCTCGATCAGCGAGGAGGCCTTCGCGGCGCGGCTCGACACGGCCGGCATGCCCGATCCCGACCTTCTCATTCGCACCGCCGGCGAGATGCGGGTGAGCAACTTCCTGCTTTGGCAGATCAGCTATGCCGAACTGTGGGTGACCGACGCCCCGTGGCCCGATTTCGACGAGTCACATCTGGCCGCCGCGATCGCCTCGTATGCCGCCCGCGACCGCCGCTTTGGAGGGCTTTCCCCGAAATGACGTCTGCCAGTCGAGCCACATCGTTTGTCAATCGCGCGATCGTCTCCACCGGGCTGATCGCGTCGTTTACGGCCCTGGCTTGGGCCGATGCCACCGGCTTCATGGGCGTGGCCCCGGCCTGGTGGCTCCTGCCGATCCTCGTGCTCTTTGCCGTCGGCGGAGTCAACGAGCTGGTGCATCTTTTCAATGCCCACGATCTCCTCATGCCGGCGTGGACCCTCCGCGCCGGCGTCGTCGCCACGTTTTTGGCCGTGGCGTTTGGCACCCAGTCGTTTGTGATGGAGACGGGCGGTGCCGCACCGGTGGCGGCGTTGAGTTGGGCCTTGGCTGCCTTTACCGTGGCGGCGGGCTGCCTGTTTGTGCTCGAGGTGGTCGGCTACCGGCCGCAGGGGCGTTCCCTCGAGCGGCTCGCCGCGGGCTTTTTCATCCTCGCCTACCTCGGCGTGCCGATGGCATTCATGGTGAGCCTGCGGCTCTTGGGCGTGGAAAATCTGGGCGTGGAGCAGCGAGGACCCGATCACCTCGGCATCCTGCCGCTGGTGAGCATGGTGGCCGTGGTCAAGGCGGGCGACATCGCGGCCTATGTGGTCGGATCGCTTGTCGGGGCCACGAAGATGGCGCCCGTGCTCAGCCCGGGCAAGACCTGGGAGGGTGCGGTGGCGTCACTGATCGGATCGGCGGCGGCCGCGTGGCTCGTGCTCACCGGGCTCGAGGGTGCGGGGCTCGGGCTGGCGGTGCCTACCCAGCCGTGGGGCGGCTGGCTCGCCTTTGGCCTGCTCGTGGGCGGTGCCGGCATGCTCGGCGATCTTGCCGAGTCGCTCATCAAGCGGGAGGCGGGTGCGAAAGACTCGGGCCGTTCGCTCGGTGGCTTGGGCGGTGTGCTCGACCTCGTCGACTCGCTCCTCTTCGCCGCGCCGGTCGCGTGGGCCCTGTGGGCCGCCGGCCTGGCCGGGTCCTAAGTCGTATCTCGCCTTTGTCTTGGGAGGGAGCCGGCAGTCGACGGGAGCCCCTTGCCGAGGAGGGTGGTTCTTTGTACACTTTCGGCATGTCGACCGCCCACCGCTTCCAACCGCATTACACGTTCTCCGACTACTCCACATGGGAAGGTGATTGGGAACTCTGGGATGGCATTGCCGTGGCAATGAGCCCCTCGCCCTTGGGGCCGCATGGCCGAGCCGTGGCAAAACTGGTATTTCAGATCGAGTGGTGCCTGCAACGCAAAGCATGCCACTGCGCCACCTATGCTGGGCTCGACTGGATCGTGCGGGACGACACGGTGGTGCGGCCTGACGTGATGGTTGTCTGCGGCCACCAGCCCGGAAGATATCTCGAACAGCCGCCCGCCTTGGCCGTCGAAGTGCTCAGTGATGCCACTGCCGACAAGGATCGCACGGCGAAACGCAAACTGTACGAATCGGCCGGCGTGAGTCACTATCTTCTCGTCGACCCGGTCAAGAAAACGATCGAGTGGCTGACGTTGAGTGAGCAGGGGGTCTATGTCGACCGCTCCCCGGAAATCAGTGCCGCCGACACGTTTTCCTGCACGCTCGCCGACGGCTGTCGAATCGAGTTGGATCGCCGCCTCACGTTTGCCTGACCGCCCCCGAAATCGGTAATCGGAGCCCCATCCTTTGCTGCTGTTTGGCCGGGCATCCACGAACGGCTGCCCATGGAGCCCCCTCAGAGCAGACTCATTGAAAGACACAATCATAAGCGGCTTGTGATTCTGCAATCTGTCTCTTGGCAACATTCAGCCCTGACATCATCTGTGCGGCGTTCCTTGCCAATTCCGGGTCATCAAGTGGACCAACGCCTTGGCCAAACAGGGCGGTTTTCTTCCCTTGTGCCTGCGCAATCGAGAACGTGGCCAACAGATTTGCCGCCAGGCCTGGGAACGAGTCATTGATGAGGCCACCGCCCGCAGAGACCACCAAATCGGATTTGGCAATGGCCCGCAGATACCGATAGGCATGAATGCCGTAGCGACACCGCGCGTAAAGACACGCATAGAGACCGAAGAGCCACGACGAACGGAGCGACTTGTTTTCAGGAGGAGACGAACAACGAGCGTATACTTTGGCAAGGAACCAGCGGAGAAGCTTGCTGTTCGGAAAACGTGGATGCACCCATAGGCGCACAAGGGCTTCCCTTTTTCTTGCCGGAGGGGCAAGTGGGCGAGTGTCGGGGCAAAAGATCGCCAACTGTGATGGCGCATCTGTGAGTACGGTGACGACCGCATGAGGATATGCTCTTCGAATTCTGCTGACGCATACCTGGAGCATTGCGGCATCGCCGAGGTTCCGCATGAGGTAGTTACAGTTTTCAACAAGGATATGCATGGCGTGATCGGTGATGCGCCACAGGGCACGACGTGAGCGGCGGACGTCGTGTCCCGTTGTGGGGAAGAGAAGAGATGGGGCACCCGGCCTTGAAGCGTTTATCAACAGCAGCCCACGACGGGCCGAACAGATAGGCCACCCATTCGGGTGTTTCGTGAGTGGCTTCGGGTAAAGACCACACGTGCAGGACAGCTTTCAATACGAATTGGTTCGCCGCCTCACGTCTCTCTGGCCGCCCCCGAAAGTAGTGAACGGAACCCCGCTCTCCACCGTCGGTTTGCCGGGTAAAACCGGCCGCATCCCGGTCGAGACGCCAGTTTTGGGGAGCGGCCCCGCCGTAGGCTATACTTGCGGATGCCGGATTCATTTCCCCCGAGAGACCGACGGCCCCAGCGATCGCCGCTGGCTCCGATGCCCCGAACGACCATCGCGGAAGTCGACTCGAAACGACTCGTGACCGTATTCGGTCCGCGGGATCAACACCTTCGCCGGATCCGGGCCGCGCTCGGGGTGGGCGTGTCGGCCCGGGACGACTCGATCCACATCGAAGGAGAAGAGTCGGCCGTGGCCCAGGCCGCCGAAATGTTCGAACAGCTCGACAAGATCGCCCGGGAACGGGGCGTGGTCGAGGCCGACGACGTGACCCAATTGCTGGCCGCGGCCGCGGGCGACGAGCCGGCCCCGGTCCGCACGCCGATCGAGGTGCAGCGGGCCGGCCGCGCCGTGGTGCCGCGCACCCAGGGGCAGGCCTCCTATGTGGAAGCGATTCGCGACCACGATGTCGTGGTCTGCTCCGGCCCCGCCGGCAGCGGCAAGACCTACCTTGCCGTGGCGATGGCCGTGGCCGCGCTGCGGTCGGAACAGGTTCACAAGCTTGTGCTCGTGCGGCCGGCCGTGGAGGCGGGCGAGAGCCTCGGCTTTCTGCCCGGCGACCTGCAGGCCAAGATAAA
>CAYZFV010000185.1:0-11717 GCA_964477765.1 uncultured Candidatus Kuenenia sp. | reverse complement strand
AGCCGCAGGGCGCAAGCCCGCGGGCTGGCGCACCGGCTGGCGTTGCCGTAGCCACCGGGCTCGCGGCCGGGGGAGCCAGGCGCAAAATTAGGCCGGCCCGGGCGCCCAAGGGCCCGGGCCGGCCTTTCTCGTCTGAACGTGATCACGGTCAGGGTCGCGTCAATGACTCTCCCCCAACCTGCCTGGCGATTCGGTGTGGTGCCGAAGCATCACATCGCCGGGAGAAGACTAGCCGTGGGCCTTCTTCTTCTTGGCCGTCTTCTTCTTGGCAGCCTTCTTGGCAACCTTCTTGGCAGCCTTCTTCTTCTTCTTCGCCATGGAAATGGCTCCTTGCCACGAGCACCCGAAACTCATCAACGGCCGATCCCCTGGGTGCTCTTGGTGGGGACGGACGACGTTTTGCAACGTTTCACGACACGAAAGTGCGCCGCGATGCAAGAGTTGTGGGCGATGCCAACAAAAGCTGTCAAGAGAGCTTCAAAATTTTTTTTGGGCCAAAAAGCCGATTGATCACCCGATCGGATCGTCGATCGATCGTCAGACAACGCCTCCGCGCATTGGTTGGAGTCACCTCAGGTCACCTTGATGAGATACCTCGGCGCCATCGATGAGATACCTTGGCGCCATCTTTGCGGTGGTATGATCGGATTCGCGGCAATCGCATGGGCGGCTGCCGGGTTTGCCCGAATCCTCTCAGGAGCACGCACGAAACAACGATGGAGTCGACCACCAGTCTGCACTTGGCTCGCCGCATGGGCTCGCTCGAACCGTCTGCCACGCTGGCGATGGCCGCCCGGGCATCGGCGATGATCGCGTCGGGCCTCGATGTGATCGATCTGTCGGTCGGCGAGCCCGATTTCCCCACTCCAGACCATATCTGTAAGGCCGCCGAGGTGGCGATCCGAGCCGGCAAGACGAAATACACGCCCGCCGCGGGCATCCCCGATCTCCGCAAGGCGGTGGCGGCCGACTGCACCCGGCGGACCGGGCTCGAGGTGGCCCCGGCCCAGGTGGTGGTCTCCAACGGCGCCAAGCACTCGCTTCACAACGTCTTCACCGCCACGCTCGACGAGGGTGACGAGGTGATCGTGCCCACGCCCTACTGGGTGAGCTATGCCGAACTGATCAAGCTCACCGGGGCCAAGCCGGTGCTCCTGCCGACCCGCATCGAAGACAACTTCAAGCTGCGTCCGGAGGCCCTCCGGCAGGCGATCACGCCCAAAACCCGGATGCTTTTGCTTTGTTCCCCCAGCAACCCGACCGGGGTGGTGTACACCGCCGAGGAGCTCGGGGCCCTGGCCGACATCGCCATCGAGGCCGATCTGGCGGTTGTTTCCGACGAGATCTATGACCAGCTGGTGTATGACGGCCGCTCGAGCGTGTCGTTTCCCACGCTGCGTCCGGGTCTGGCCGAGCGAACGGTGGTCGTGGCCGGCGTGAGTAAGACCTATTCGATGACCGGCTGGCGAATCGGCTGGACGATCTCGCCGGAGCCACTCGCCAAGGCGATGGGCAGCCTGCAAAGCCAGGAGACGAGCAACCCCTGCAGCGTGAGCCAGTATGCGGCGCTGGCCGCGATCACCGGGCCGCAGGATTGCGTGGCCGAGATGGGCAAGGAGTTTCAGAAGCGGCGGGATCTCGTGGCGGGGCGGCTCAAGGCGATGCCGGGCGTGAAGCTGCCGGAGATCGGCGGCGCGTTCTATGCGTTTTTCGACATTGCGGAACACCTCGCCGCGGGGAAGAACGGGATCACGACCACGCTCCAGTGGTGCGAGGCGATGCTCGAGAAGGAGCATGTGGCGCTCGTGGCGGGCAGTGCCTTCGGCGCGGAGGGCAACGTGCGGATGTCGTTTGCAGCCTCCGAAGAAAAACTCAACGACGGACTCGATCGGATCGAGCGGTTTTTCAAGATGTAGGACGGGCTTCAGCCTGTCGTACTCATGCACACCCTCGGCATCATTCTTGCGGGCGGTGGCTCTCGGCGGATGCAGCTGCCCCCCGGGGCCGGGAAGGCGGCGGTCGACGTCGCCGGCCGACCGCTTCTTGCACATGTGTGCGACGCCGTGCGGCCGGCCGTCGATCGCCTCGTGGTGGTGGCGGCGCCCGAGCAGCCGCTGCCCACCGTGGCTGGAATCGATGCGGTGATCCGCGACAGCCGCCTCGGGGCCGGGCCGCTGGCGGGCATCGCCGATGCGCTCCGCGCGGAAGGCCCCGACGGTGCCACAGCCTTCGTGGCCTCGTGCGACGTGCCGCTTCTGAAGACCGCGGTCGTGCGGCTGCTCTTGGCCTGCGTCGCCGAGGCGGGCGTGGCATGGGCGGTGCCGTGGGTGGTCGACCATCCGCAGGTGCTCGTCTCGGCGTTGCGAGGTTCGCTGTTGCCCGAGATCGAGGCCCACCTGGCTGCTGGCCGCCGGGATCCGCGCGGGCTCATCGATCGGCTGCGGTCGACCGACAGTGATCCGATAGCGCGGGTGCGGCTGGTCGGCACGGCCGAGCTCGAGGCGATCGATCCCGATCTCGAATCGTTTACCGACATCGACACGCCGGATGATCTTGCGCGAATCACGACGCGGCTCCTATACTCCGCCCCATGGCGACCCGAAAAACCCGCACGCGGGGGCAGAAGCCACGCCGACGATGGCTGAGGCTTGTGGCGATCTGCGCCGTCGGCTTTGCCGTGGTGTGGGCCGTGCCGATCGTGCTCGTCGAGACGCCGCTCCGCGACGCGCCGCTCACGATGGCCTTGGCCGGCATCGATGGCCAGATCTCGAGCCGCGGCGCGATCTGGAACTGGACGGGACCGATCGAGTATCGGTCGATCACGCTCGCGGACCGCACGGGGCGGATCGTGGCTGCGATCCCGCAGCTCACCATCAGCCGCGGGCTGCTTGGTCTCGGGAGCGGCTGGCTGTGGGGAGGGCCACTCGATCTCGGCACGATCCGAGTCGTGGGCGGCGAGGCGCTGATCGAGGTGCGGCCTGGCGGCAGTAGTCTCGAGGATATTCTCGCGCCGTGGCTGGCGGCAATGGCCCGGCCAGCCGCAGCGCCAGAGGCTCCCGCGTCATCGCCGGGCGTCGTATGCGAACTGGAAGTGATCGATGCGGCCGTGGAGCTGGTCGATCTTCCCCGCGACGATAGCTGGCGGATCACCGATGTTTTGGCCGCGGTGACGCTGCGGCCTCCGGCGGGAGATGGAGCCGCCACACCGGCAGCGGCCACGGTGCAAAGCTGGACGGCTGCGGGCCGCGTGATGCATGCGGGGCGGCCCTCGGCGGCGGTGGTGATCGACGAAGAGGCTGCGTCAGCCGAGCCGGTCCCCGCCGATCGCACCGCGATCACCGCCGGTGCGACAGCCGCCCTCGCTCGCGACGGCGGCTGGTCGGTGTCGGCGCCGGTGCCGGCGGCCGGCGGCCCGCAAACATTGGCGGTGGCGGCCAACCGACTGCCGCTGGGGATTTCGAGCGTGGCGGCCACGCGGCTGATGGCAACGCGGCTACTCGATGGCCTCGCCGATGCGCGGCTCGACATCGTGCTGCCACAGGCGCCGGTCGCGACCACCGCCGAGGCCTCTGCGCCGCCGCTTGCCGTGGCCGGGTCGGTGGCCGTCTCGCAGCTGGCCCTCTGCGCGGCCGACACGCTCGCCGAGCTGGCGACGATCGATCGCTGCGAGGTGCCGCTCGATCTCGTCGTGGCGGGAGACACGATCACGATCCGCGACCTGCGTGCCATCTCACCCCTCTTCAAGGCCGAGGCCTCCGGACGGCTGCGGATTCCCGGCGAAGACTCGTGGCAATGGGGCGAGGCGCTCGTGGGCGAAAACTTTGCCGTGGCCGCCGAAGTCGATCTCGCGGCCGCGGCGCGGGCGATTCCCGGCGGCATCACGGTGCGGCCCGATGTGAAGGTGACCGGTGGCGGGCTGCAACTCACCGCCGCCGCGCGGCCCGACGGCAAGGATCGGGTGTTGGAAGTGCGGGTCACCTCGCGGGATCTGGCCGCGATTCAATACGGTGTGGACGGCGAGCGGCCGCTGCGGTGGAGCGAGCCCTTCACCGCCTGGCTGCGGGGTCGGCGGGGGCCTGGCCGCCGCGATCGGCTGCGGGTGGAGGAGGCGCGAATCGCCTCACCGGCTGTCGAACTGGCGGCCACGGGCACGGCCGATGCCTCGACCGTGCAGTGGTCGGTTGATATCGACAAGCTGATGGCCGAGGCCAAGGAGGTGCTCGACATCAAGGCGGTATCGCTCCAGGGAGCGGCCCGCGGCACGCTGTCGGTGTCGCGGCTTGCGGCCACCGGCGCATCGACCGCGCAGCTCTCTGCCGCCTTCAGCGGCTTTTCGTATGTGGCGGCCGGCCGACCCACCTGGGCCGATAAGGACATCACCATCGAGGCGGAGGCGACCGGCAGCAGGGCCGGTGCTGCCTGGCTGATCGACTCGGCGCGGGCGCAGGTGACGGCCGATGGTGACACGCTGGAAACCACGCTGGCCGGTGGCGCGATCGTCGATCCACAGGCACTGCTCGCGGCGATGGCCGGATCGGAGGCGGCGGGAGGCGCCGCATGGGTGCGAACCGCCCCCGACGCCGACATGCTCGCGGTCGAGTGCACGGTGGCCGGCGATCTTGGTCGCTGGCAGACCCGTGGGGAGGCGGTGGCCGGTGCCAGCGGCGTCGCGGTTGGCGGGAGCCTGAAGGCGGGAGCTGCCGTGGCGGCGCGGGGCGACGCCTGGCAAATCACGCGGGCCAATCTGGAGATCGAAAAACTCTCGGCTGAGCCGGCCCGCGGGAGTTGGCAGATCAAGGAGCCGCGGCTGGTCGCCACCGCGGCGGGGCTTGTCGATCCGGCCCGCGGCATCGCGGAGGTGTCGTCGGCCGAGGTGCTGACAGCGACGCTCTCGTTGCGGACCGGCGGGGCGACCGTGATGCTGCCGGCGGGCGCCGCGGGAAGCGAGAGCGTTTCCCTCATTGACCGGGTTCGCGGCAAGGTGCAGTGGCAGGCCGATGTTGGCCGGCTCGAAAAGTGGGCCGTGGCTCCCGCGACGGCGGCCCGCTGGCCGGCTTCGGGGCGAGCCTGGGGCACGGCCGAAGTGCTCGATACGCCTGCCGGTGTGAATCTGCTGGTGGAAGTGACCGGCAACCAGCTGGTGGTGGCGCGAGGTGGAACGGGCACGCCGCTGGCCGGCGCCGCGACGCCGCCGCAGCCGGTGTGGATGGAGCCGCGGGCGGGATTGGTGGTGGAGGTGACGCATCCCCGCGGCGTAGCCGAGCAGGCTGCGGCCGGGATCATGATCAATCGGCTGGCACTCGATTCATCGACCTTGGGCCTGGCGGCCACCGGCTCGATCCGGGAGGCCGCCGACCGCCCGATGGTCGAGCTGGCCGGCACGGTGTCGTATGACTGGTCGCAGCTGAGCCGGCTGTTCACGCCGTGGACGGGCGGGGGCGTGCAAATGGTGGGGGGCGGTCCGCGGCCGTTTGCGGTGCGCGGGCCTGTCGGTATCGTCGCGCTCGCCTCTCGGGCAGACAGCACCGCCGCGGCCACGACCGTGCCGGTGCCCGAATCATGGTTGGGCGAGGCGGCTGGAGCGGGTCGGCGACCAGCGGGCCGCACGATCACGCTCCCGGTGGCCGCGGTTGGGAAGCCGCCGGCGGTGACCGACTGGCTGCGAGAGGTCTCGCTCACCACGTCGACAACGTGGGCGGCTGCCGACTTGGGAGGCATCCGGCTCGATCCCGGCGAAATGAACGTGCGGCTCTTTGAGGGTCAGTTGGCGTTGGGGCCGTTTGATATCGGAGCCGCGGGCGGCCGGATCCGCGGGGCGCCGTGGATCAAGCTGCTCCCGCTCCCCGGCGAACTGGTCATGCCTCCCGGCCGCATGGCGGAGCGGGTGCTGCTCACGCCGGAGATGTGCAACCGCTGGGTGCGATGGGTGGTGCCGCTGTTGGGGAAGTCGACGTCGACCCAAGGGCTCGTGAGCATCGATGTGGCGGGTGGGCGGATTCCGCTGGGCGACCCATTCGGCGGCGAGCTGAGCGGGCAGTTGCTCTTTGAGCGGCTCGAGGTGACACCGAGCGGGGCGATGCAGCCGCTGGTAAACCTGATCGTGAAGCTGCAGTCGGTGATCGACCCGCGGTTTGTGTTTGGCGACAAGGCCGTGTTGCTGAGCGTGCGGCCGGAGCCGGTGCAGGTGCGGCTGGCCCAGCGGCGGCTATGGCACGACGGGCTCGTGATGGATTCCGGCCAGCTATCGATTCGCACGAAAGGAAGCGTGGGGGGCGACGGTTCGCTCGACATGATCGTGGAACTGGCCTTCCGTGGCGACCTCGCCGGACAGACGCCGGTGATCACGAAACTGCTGCAGACACCGCTGGTGATCCCGCTGCGGGGCACGGTGAGCCGGCCGCAGTTTGACGCCGGCCAGATCGATTCGATCCTCGGCCGCATCGTGGAAAATACGGCCGAGGCCGTGATCAGCGACGGCCTCTCTCGCGGCCTCGAAGCGTTGTTTGGGAAGTAGGGCCCGCGGGCTTGCGCCCGGCGGCTTTGTGGGGGAACTCGCGCGCGCCACCACAAAGCACCGGGCGCGAGCCTGGTGGCGGGAAGCGCAATCGCCGCTCCATGCCTGCGATCAGCCGTTCCAGTTGGCGGCGATACGTGAAGTGCTCCACCTCGAGCTGGTGCCGCGGAGAATCGACGTACCGAATCGCTCCAACCTGGGGCGGCCCTTGCCGCTGGGCGTAGAGCCACGCGGCCGCACGGGGCGATCGCTGCGCGGCCGCCGCGAGCGCCGCGACGAGCCGGCCCTGCAGATCGGTCAGCCCCCACTGCCCGCTGTCGGGCTGGATGAGACCGACCACCGCGATGTCGTCGCGAGTGGGGTGAAGCATGTTGAGGAAGAGCCGTGGCATCGCATCGGATGTCTCACCGCCGAGATGCCGCGTGTCAAGGAAGGGCAGCACCGTGCGGTAGCCAGTGGCACAGATCACGACATCGAAGGTCTCCCGCCGGCCGTCGACAAATTCCACCTGCTCGCCGTCGAAGCGGGCCACGTCGCCACGTGGCTGGATCGCGCCGGAATCGATGCGGTGACCGAGATCCTCGTTGATGATCGGGTGGGTCTCCCAAAGCCGATGGTCGGGCCGCGGCAGCCCGTGTCGCCAGGGCAGGCCGATTGCCCGGTCGATCGCCCGCAGGCTGATGAGCCGGCGGAGCCACAAGGGGGCCCGCATCTTGAGGAGCCGCTCATTCCGCAGGTCGGCCGGCCGACCGAAAATGAAGCGGGGCACGAAAAAATACCCGCGGCGGGTCGAGTGGGCCGTGGCGGCGGCATGATGCGAGGCCTCGACGGCGATGTCGCAGCCGGAGTTGCCGGCTCCGATCACGAGCACCCGTTTGCCGGCCAGAGCGACCGGCAGCGTGGGTGACTTGTAGTGGTGGGCATGGAGGAGCGGCCCGGCGAACGAGCCGGGAATGTCGGGCCACCGCGGCTCACGGTTGTGGCCGTTGGCGATCACGACGCCGGCGTAGTGCCTGGGCTCGCGGTCCGCCACATGCGCGGTCCAGCCGGTGCCGCCGGGGGCCGGCTCAATCCGTTCCACCGTGGAATGCGTGCGGATCGCATGCCGGAGGTTGAAGTGGGCGGCGTAGTGCCGCAGGTAGGCGAGGCACTGGCGATGGTCGGGATATGCCGGCCAGTCGCGCGGCATCGGAAAGTCGGTGTATTCGGTGAGCGACTTCGAGCTGATCAGTCGGGTCGACGCAAACACGCTCGACGCGGCGGAGCCGTAGTACCAGTTGCCGCCGATATCGTCTTCGCGTTCGAGGCACTCGGCATCGACGCCCGCCTGCAACAAATTTTTCAGAGCCGTCAGCCCCGACGGCCCGGCGCCGATGACACACCATTTACCGGGCATGACGCGCGATCGCCTCCGCAAGCCGCGTGAGATCCTGCGGTTCATGAAGCCACGACAGGCTCACCCGCACGAGACTCCTGCCCTGCGGCACGCTCGGGGGCCGAATCGCCGGCACGAAGAAACCATCGTCGGCCAGCTGCTCCGAGAGCGCGACAGCCGCCTGCGGGGCCCCGACGATCACCGGCACGATCTGGCTTTCGGCCTCACCGATGTCGAGGGTCTGCCGTTTGAGCGCGATGCGAAATTCAGCGGCGTGACCGAGGAGGTCGACCCGGCGTCGCGGTTCCTCGGCCAGCAGGCGAATCGCCCGCGTCGCCGCCGCGGCCACTCCGGGCGGATGCGCGGTCGAGAAGATCCAGGCCCGGGCCGTGTGCCGTAGCCAATGGATGAGCTTCGCGTTGCCGGCGACGAAGCCGCCGGCGGCCCCGAGTGCCTTGGAGAGCGTGCCAACCCGCACATGCACGCCGTCGGCCGTGGCGGTCTCCTCGACGAGGCCGCTGCCGCGATGGCCGAACACGCCGGTCGCGTGGGCCTCGTCGACCAGCAGCATCGCGGCATGCTTCCTGGCGAGGTCAGCGAGGTCGGCCAGCGGCGCGATCGTGCCGTCCATCGAGAAGAGCGTGTCGCTCACGATCAGCCGGCGGCGGGCGGTGTGCGCCGTGGCCAGCAGGGCGTCGAGTGCGGCCAGATCGCGATGCGGGTGGATGCCGATGCGGGCTCGGGAGAGCCGGCAGCCGTCGATGATGCTGGCGTGGTTGCAAGCGTCGCTGGCGATGAAGTCGTCGGGTCCGGTGAGGGCGGCGATCGTGGCGGTGTTGGCGGCGAAGCCACTGGGGAAGACGAGCGCGGCTTCCGCGCCGAGGAGCGTGGCGATCTCCTGCTCGAGCTGTTCGTGGGCGAGCGAGTGGCCACTTACCAGCGGGCTGGCCCCGGCGCCGAGGCCTTCCGCGCAGGAGCCCTTCGAGGCGGCTTTCGTGAGCCGCACATCGCCGGCGTAGCCGAGGTAGTTGTTGGCCCCGAAGTTGAGGAGTGTGCGACCGTCGAGCGTGACCTCGGCAGCCTGTCGGCCGTCGCGAACGCGGGCGGGCCGCTCCAGCCCCGCTTCACGCAGAGCAGCGATCTCGTCGTCGATCCAGGCCAGCGGCTCAGGGAGTGGGGCGGCGCCGGGCTCAGGCGGGGCGGCAGCGGCGTCAATGCGGCAGGGCATGACGGGTATTGTACGACTTCGGGAAGCGGCCGGCACGAGGGAACGCTGCTTCGGCCACCAGGCTCGCGCCCGGTGCTTCGTGGTGGCGAGCGCGACCATCAGCCAACTCTGCTTCGGCCACCAGGCTCGCGCCCGGTGCTCCCCGGAGCAGGGCACGCAAGCTGCCGGTCCCTACGTGCCGGCGAGTTTTTCGATCGTGCGAAACTCGGCGGCGGTGACGGGCGTGATCGAGAGGCGGCTGCCACGTCGCAGCAGTTCCATGCCCGCCAGCGACTTCACGCCCCGCAATTCGTCGAGCGGCACCTCGCGCGGAAAGATCGCGACGAGCTTGACGTCGACCATCGACCAGACCGGATTGTCGGGCGACGCCTTCGCGTCGAAATACCTGCTCTTCTTGTCCCATGCCGTGGGGTCGGGGTAGGCCTCGCGAACCACCTCCACGAGCCCGGCCACCCCGGGCGGGCTGGCATTGGAGTGGTAGAACAGGCAGCGGTCGCCCTTCTTCATGGCCCGCAGAAAGTTGCGGGCCTGATAATTTCGCACACCTTCCCAGGAGGTCGTCTTGCCCTTCGCCTTGGCGAGATCCTGAATGGAAAACACGGCGGGCTCGCTCTTGATCAGCCAGTGGTGCATGCCTTTTCCTCCGACCGAGAGCATAGCAGACCATAAAAGGGGCGGGCGGGAGGGTTGCCCGTCCGGCCCGCTTGCTTCGTTGGTTTCAGGTGAAACCCTGTGGTGAGGACTAGCAGCCCTTGCGGCAGCCTTTGCGGCAGCCCTTGGCCTTACTGCCGCCGCCGTTGCCGCCGTAGCAGGCACCGTTGGCCGGAACTTCTTCCTCGACGCACTTCTTGACCTTCACGCACTCCTGCTTCGTGACCTTCTTCGGCACACGCACGGTGTACTGCTCGGTCTTGGTCTCCTCGACGCACTCGCTGGAGCACACCGTGGTGGTCCGGCTCTTCTGCACCGGCACCATCACCGTGTAGCACACCTCGCGGGTCCGCGTCTCGGGCACGCACTTGTTGACCGTCACCTCACGGGTGCGGGTCTCGCAGCGGCACTTGTTGACGCACACCGTGCGGGTGCGGGCTTCCGGCACCATCTTGGTGACGCAGTAGGTGCGGGTCCGCTCCTCGCAGCGGCTCTTCCGCACGCACTTGGTGCGGGTCCGCTCCTCGCAGCGATGCTTCGTGACGCAGTAGGTGTAGGGCACCTGCTCGCACTCCGTCTTCCACATCGTGACCTCGACCTCCTTGGTCTCGCAGGTCGGCACCCACTTGCGGCAGCAGACCACCTTCGGGCAGCAGGGATTGCCATCGGCGTCGTACGTGCCGTTGGCCGAGATCTCCTTCGCCACGGTGATCCAGTGGCCGCCCTTGCAGGTGACCGTCTTGGTCGACTTGACGGGCACCCGCTTCATGACGGTGCGGTAACCGGTCATCTCCTCGGTGTAGGGCACCTTCACCGTGTAGGTCTCGACGACCTCTTCGGTGTAGGGCACGTTCACCTTGTAGGTGGCCGTCTTCTCTTCCTTGACCGGTACCATCACCGTGTAGCTCTGCTCGATCTGCTCGGTGTAGGGAACGTTGACCTTGTACTCGACGGTCTTCGTCTCCGGCACGTTGACGTTGACGGTGTACTCAACCGTCTTCGTCCGCTTCTCGGGCACCATCACGGTGTAGTTGTGCGTCCGCTCCTCGAGCTTCGGCACCTTCTTCTTGACCGTGAACGTCCGCTCGCGAACCTCCGTCGTCCACTCCGTCACCTCGACGTCGCGGAGTTCCGGCACCATCCGCCAGACCTTCACCGTCTTCATGCAGGGATCGGCACAGGCGTCCATTGCCGCGCCTTCGACCACCGCGCCCTCGGCCCCACTGACGAGCACCGAGCCTTCCTCGCCCCGGACGAGCGTGGTGCCGAGACAGACGCCGGCAGCCGCGACCCAGGGCAGGAAGCTGAATGTCAATCGCTTTCTCACAGAAACCTCCAGAATGGAAAAAAAGGACAACGCCGAAACGGTTCGCGAACACTTCTTCCAGGCGTGCCGTGGAGGCCATCCCCAGTCGGTGGCGTTCCTGCATGCAGTGGCCCGGCAGAGCCGGCCGACGAGCAAACCCCGAACAGGGAGCTGTTTTGATCGGCGTGCAGCTCCCCGCCCTGCAGGTTTGCCTGAACGGCAAACTCCAGGGAGAAGATCGATCTTTCCTGACCAGAAAACTCAGCCAGGACGAGAATCGACGGATTGTTCCGGTTGCGCCGGTGGTGCCGCGGGCCGCTTGCAGGCTGGAGATGAGCTCATCGGGCCGCCCTCGCAGCAGGTTTCGAGGATCATGCCGCACTGGCGGCAGACGAGCTTGGCGCGGATCTCGAAGGTTTCGCCGGTGCAGATCGGGCAGCGAGGGTGGGGCATGCGTCGCGTGTTATACCGCATGAACGCCGCACATGCCGCTAGCCCGCCGGCTAGCGCCGGCGGCTTTGTGGGGAGAGGGGGCCGCGCCGGCTGCACACCAGGGAGCACCGGGCGCGAGCCCGGTGGCTGCACACCAGGGAGCACCGGCCGCGAGCCTGGTGGCTGCACACCAGGGAGCACCGGCCGCGAG